>JBBRQR010000248.1:0-4180 GCA_038226115.1 Sphingomonadales bacterium
CGTGTCAACTTAAGCCGCGTCACTCGTCGCGGCAGAGCCGCCCGTAGAGGTCGGGGCGGCGGTCGCGGAAGAAGCCGAAGCTGGCGCGGTTGGCCCGGACCTCGGCGAGGTCAAAGGTCGCGATGACCGCACCTTGATCGTCGGTGCTCAGTTCGTCGATGATATCGCCGCGCTGATCGGCGATGAAGGTGTTGCCGTAGAAGCGCTGGTCTTCCTCGACGCCGGTGCGGTTGGCGGCGACGACGGGGACGACGTTCGACACGGCGTGGCCGACCATCGCGCGGATCCACATCCGGCGGGTGTCGAGATTGGGCTCGGCGGGTTCGGAGCCGATCGCGGTTGGGTAGAACAGGATTTCGGCCCCCATCAGCATCATCGCCCGCGCGCTTTCAGGGAACCACTGGTCCCAGCAGATGCCGACGCCGATCCGGCCATGGTCGGTGTCCCACACCTTGAACCCGGTGTTGCCCGGGCGGAAATAGAACTTCTCCTCATAGCCGGGACCATCGGGGATATGGCTCTTGCGGTAGACGCCCATGACCGCGCCGCGCCTGTCGATCATCGCCAGACTGTTGTAATAATGCGGCCCATCGGCCTCGAAGAACGAGCACGGGATGTACGTGCCGGTGTCCTTCGCGGTCCGCTGCATCGCGAGCACCGCCGGATGCGACGCGGTCGGGAAAGCGCGGGCGAAGAAGCGGTCGTGTTCGTGGCGGCAGAAATAATAGCCCTGGAACAGCTCGGGTGGCAGGATGACCTGCGCCCCCCGCTCCGCGGCGGCGCGCACGGCGGCGACTGTCGTGGCGATGTCGGCATCCATGTCGTCGCTGAACGCGAGCTGGAGGGCGGCAGCGGTGATCGTCATAGGGCCACCCCGAAGCGCGCGAGGACCGCGACGGTGATCACGTATAGAAGGATCGTCACGGCGCACCCCACGGCAAGCGCGGGCCAGAAGCCGACCCCGCTTCGCAGCAGTGCTGGGATAACCGCGAACATCGGCAGCGACGGCAGGACGTACCACAGGGTCGCGCCCGCATGCGTCGCCAGCCGGGCAGTGTCATGGGTGTCGCGCCACAGCCAGATCATGCCTACCACCGATACGAGAGGCAGCGACGCGATCAGCGCCCCACCCGCCGGATAGCGCCGCGCAACCTCGCTGACGGTGGCGATGATCGCGCCAGAGATCAGCGCCTTGATCGCCCAGTAGAGCGTCACGCCGGCTGCTGCTGGGTGATGCAGTGGAAGCTGCCGCCGCCGGTCAGAATGGCATTGGCGCGCAAGCCGACCGTCCGGCGTCCGGGGAAAAGCGACCCGATCACACCGACCGCCGCCTCGTCGTTCGGGGCACCGTACAGCGGGACGACGACGACACCGTTGGCGACGTACCAGTTCATGTAGCTCGCCGGGACGATGTCGGCGTCGACGACGACGAGCCCCGGCGACGGCACGCGCACAACGTCGAGGCCGAAGTCGCGCGCGCGCTCATGGGCGTCGGCGAAGGCGTCGGCGTTGGGGTCGTCGGTCCCCGCCGCGACCGGCAGCGCAAGAACTCCGGGGGCAACGAAGCGCGCAAGGTTGTCGACGTGGCCGTCGGTATGGTCGTTGGCCAGACCCTCGCCGAGCCACAACACACGATCGAGACCGAGGTCGCGGCGGAGGTGCGATTCAACCTCGGCACGGTCCATATGCGGGTTGCGGTTGGGGTTGAGCAGGCAAGCCTCGGTCGTGACGACGAGCCCGGTGCCGTCGACTTCGATCGCCCCGCCTTCGAGCACCCAATCGTGGTGGGCGAGGGCGACCCCGGCTTCGTGTGCGACGAACGGGCCGACGCTCTCGTCGCCGGGGAGGAGGTACTTGCCGCCCCAACCGTTGAAGCGGAACCCAGCCGCCGCTGGGCCTGCGGACGACGCGAGGAACAGAGGGCCGGTATCGCGCAGCCAGATATCGCCGAACGGATGGCGGTGAAAGCGGGCGTTGGCTCCGACGGCGTCACGGGCGGACGCTTCGGCCTCGTCGGTGGCGACGAGGAGGTCGACCGGCTCGTGATCGGCGATCGCCCGGACGAACGCGGCAACCTCGGCGCGCGCGGGGTCGAGATCGTCTAGCCACAGCTTAGGGTCGCTTGGCCAAGCGGTCCACGTCGCGGCGTGCGGCTTCCACTCGGCGGGCTGGCGCGCGGTCATGGCCGTTGCGGCAGCCGCTGCGCCGCCGTCGCGTCGCGGAGTGCCTTGAACTCGCCGCCCGTGTTCCATTCGGGCCAGCCGCCGACGGCAAGGCTGCGACCGATTGCGGCGAAGACCTTCAGGTCCTCGACCGCGCCCGACCAGTCCCACGCCGGATCATAGCTGTCGCCGGGTTTGTGGTAGCGGTTGGTGGTATAGTCGTCGGCCGCCGCCTGGCCTGCTGCAGTGCCGCCCGCGACGAGATCGACGCCGCCGCCGCCGGTCATCATCGGCACGCCGACCTTGGCGAAGCTGAAGTGGTCGGAGCGGTAGTAGCTGCCCTTTTCGGGTGAGGGCTCGGCAGCGACATGACGGCCCTGCGCAGTGATCGCCGTCGCGGCGAGGGCGTCGAGCCCCGAACGACCGCCGCCGCGCTGGACGAAGTCGCGCGTCCGCCCGCCGACATTGAGGACGTCCATGTTGACCCCGCCTGCCGTCAGCGCGAGCGGATAGATCGGGTGCTCGGCATAATAGCGCGACCCGAGCAGCCCCGACTCCTCGCCGGTGACGGCCATGAAGGCCACCGTTCGCGCACGCCGCGGCCCCGTCGCGAAGTCGCTGGCAAGGGCGAGTAAACCGGCGACGCCGCTCGCATTGTCGACCGCCCCGTTGCAGATGTCGTCGCCGCTCTCATCTGCCGGGCAGCGCCCGAGGTGATCCCAGTGCGCGGTGAAGAACACCGTCTCGCCCGGTCGCTTGCTGCCGGGGATGACGCCGATGACGTTCTTCGACGCCGAACGGACAAGGGTGTTGGTCAGGCTCGCCGACGCGGTCAGCGCGAGCGGTCGCGCCGCGAAGCCTTTGGTCTGCGCCGCGGCGGTCAGGGAGCCGAAATCGGTCGCGGCGGCGGCGAACATCCGCTCGGCGGCGGCGCGCGTCAGCCACCCCTCGACCCCGACCCGGCCCGCGCCCTTGTCCGCACTGTCGAGATCGATCTGCGGCCCGGTCCAGCTCGACGTGACGACACCCCAAGGATAGCCCGCAGGCGCGGTATCGTGAATGACGAATGCCGCCGCTGCCCCCTGCCGCGCCGCTTCCTCGAACTTGTACGTGTAGCGCCCGTAGTACGTCATCGCGCGGCCTTCGAACGGCCCAGCGTCCTTGCCCGCTGCAGGCGTCTGCCAGTCGGGGTCATTGACGAGAAAGACGACAGTCTTGCCGTGGACGTCGATCCCGGCGTAGTCGTTCCACCCCTTCTCCGGGGCAACAATGCCGTAGCCAACGAAGACGACCGGGCTGTTCGTCAACGCCTGCGCCTCGACTTGGCGCTTCGTCCACAGCACCACGTCGGTCCCGTAGGCAAGCGTCAGGGGCGTGACACCAGCGATTGTCAGCGGCGTCGGTGCAGTCGTGATCGTAACCAGCGGCACATCCTGCGTCCACGCGCCGTGGTTACCGGGCTTGAGGCCGAGCGCCGCCATCCGATGCTGAATATAGGCGACGGCCTTATCACCGCCGGGCGTTCCCGGACGCCGCCCCTCGAATGCGTCCGACGCAAGCATCGCTGTATCGGCCTTCAGGCTGATGTCGGAAATGCCCGACGGGGCGGCGACCGCCGGAGCGGCGAGCAGCAGGGCGAGCAGGGCGACGGGCTTCACTGGGCGACTCCTTGATCGGCTTCGTCCATGCCATCGGCGGCGGCTGGCGGCAACGCGCTATCGGCGAACCGGCCCTTGAACCCCTGCGCGACGACGTACCATTCCGAAGACCCGGCGCGGCTGGCGGGGGGCTTGGCATGCTTGACGGCGGCGAAGTGGCGTTTCAGCTCGGCGACGAGCTTCGGATCGGCCCCGCCGGCAAAGACCTTGGCGACGAAGGCGCCGCCGGGGCGCAGCAAATCGATAGCAAAGGCGAGGCCCGTCTCGACCAACCCCATCGTCCGCATCTGGTCGGTCATCCGATGGCCAACGGTGTTCGCCGCCATGTCCGACAGGACGAGGTCGGCGTCACCCCCGAGC
>JBBRQR010000249.1:0-4172 GCA_038226115.1 Sphingomonadales bacterium
CCAGCCGCGCCTCGCTGATCGCCGATTGCGCCGCCATGAAGCGGTGCCAGCGCTCGTCCTTGACATCTTCGGGCACGGCCCCCGGCAGCGCGTTCGCCGCCGCCCCGGCGACGGCCTCGTATTTGAAGCATCCGGCGCGGTCGATCTGGGCGACCTCCATCCACTCGAGCAAATATTGGAAATCAGCCTCGGTCTCGCCCGGAAAGCCGACGATGAAGGTCGACCGCAGTGCGAGATCGGGAACGATCGCCCGCCACTTCGCGATCCGTTCGAGCACCTTCGCCTCGTTCGCCGGGCGCGCCATCGCCTTCAACACCGTCGGCGATGCATGCTGGAACGGAATATCGAGGTACGGCAGCACCAGCCCCGCCGCCATCAACGGCATCAGCGCGTCGACGTGCGGGTACGGATAGACGTAGTGCAGCCGGACCCACGCCCCCGTCTCGCCGAGCGCGCGCGACAGGTCGGTGACGTGCGCGCGGATCGGTCGCCCATTCAACACCGAAACCGCATGGCCGATGTCGACGCCGTACGCCGACGTGTCCTGGCTGATGACGAGCAGTTCCTTGACCCCGCGCGCGACCATTAACTCGGCCTCACGCACGACCGCGTTCGCCGGACGGCTGGCGAGATCGCCGCGCAAGCTCGGGATGATGCAGAATTTGCAGCGGTGGTTGCACCCCTCCGAAATCTTGAGATAGCCGAAGTGCGGCGGCGTCAGGCTAACGGGCGCCAAGTCGACGAACGGGTGCACCGGCGCGGGCGCGGCGGCGTGGACCGCGCCGACGACGGCGTCATACTGCTGCGGCCCGGTCACCGCGAGGACCTTGGGGTGGGCGGCGCGGATCATGTCGGCTTCGTGCCCCAGGCACCCGGTGACGATGACGCGCCCGTTCGCCGCAATCGCCTCGCCGATCGCCGCGAGCGACTCGGCCTTCGCCGAATCGAGGAAGCCGCAGGTGTTGACCAGCACGACATCGGCCCCGGCATAATCGGGCGACATGCGGTAGCCGTCGGCGCGCAGCTTCGACAGGATCCGTTCGGAATCGACCAGCGCCTTGGGGCAACCGAGCGACACCATGCCGACGCGCGGGCCGGGGGCGAGGGTGAGGGGCATGACGCGCCTGTAGGGGGTTTAGGGGCCGAGGGCAAAACCTCCCCTTCTCCCATTTGGGGAGAGGGGACCCTTGCCCGCGCGCCTCGCCCTCGCCATACGCTCGCGCCATGCACGACATCAAAGCCATCCGCGCCGACCCGGCAGCGTTCGACGCGGGCTTGGTCCGGCGCGGCGATGTTCCCCGGTCTGCAGCGATCATCGAAGCCGACGGGAAAGTACGCGAGTATCGGACAACGGCGGAGGGCGATCTTGCCATCCAAAACGACCTTGCAAAACGGATCGGCCATGCGAAAGCTAAGCGGGATGAGGCGGAGGTCGCTCTACTTCTGCAGCAGGTAAGTTCAACGCGCTCGGTCGCTGAAGCAGATCGCACGATTTTGATCGAGCTTGAGAGCCAGCTCGCGGAACTTCTCACGGTACTCCCTACGCTACCGAATACCCCCTATCCCGCCCCCGAAGTCCCCGACGGACTCGACGAATCCGCCAACGTCGTCATCGCCACCCACGGGACGCCCCCTGCCTTCGACTTCGCGCCGAAGGAACACGACGCCCTCGCGCTCCGCTTCGGCTACGACCCCGACGCCGCCGCGAACATCTCCGGCGCGCGCTTCGCCGTTCTCACCGGTCCCCTCGCGCGGCTCCACCGCGCGCTCGGGCAATTCATGCTCGACGCCAATGTCGCGAGCGGCTGGACCGAGGTCGCGCCGCCGGTGCTGGTCAAGCCGCACGCGATGTTCGGGACCGGGCAGCTGCCGAAGTTTGCCGATGACGCGTTTCAGACGACCGATGGGCGCTACCTCATCCCGACGGCAGAAGTGTCGCTGACGAACCTCATTCGCGGGCGAGTCCTCGATTCCGAAATCTTGCCGCTACGCTTTACCGCGCTGACCCCGTGCTTCCGGTCGGAGGCCGGGTCGGCGGGGCGCGATACGCGCGGACTGATTCGCCAGCATCAGTTCGACAAGGTCGAGCTTGTCAGCATCGTCGCCGACGGCGAAGCCGCTGCCGCCGAGCATGAACGGATGACGGCACAGGCCGAGAGCCTGTTGACCGCCCTCGGCTTGCCGTTCCGGCGGATGCTGCTGTGCGCGGGCGACATGGGGTTTGCCGCGCGCAAGACGTATGACCTCGAAGTTTGGCTCCCGGGGCAGGGCCAGTACCGCGAGATCAGCAGCGTGTCTGACTGCGGCGATTTTCAGGCGCGGCGGATGGATATCGACGAGCCCAAGGGCGGGCGGTTCAAGGTGCGTGGGCAGAAGGGAACGCACTTCGTTCACACGCTCAACGGCTCGGCGCTCGCGGTCGGGCGGACGTTGGTTGCGGTGATCGAGAATTATCAGCGCGCCGACGGATCGGTCGCAGTGCCCGACGTGCTCGCGCCGTATATGGGCGGCATCACCGAACTAATGCCCGCCTGATCCTCCCCCCCGCGGAGGAGGAATAAGAAGGAAAAATATGCGCATTCTGCTGACCAACGACGACGGTATCGAGGCTCCCGGTCTGGCCGTGCTGACCGCGATCGCTGCCGAATTGTCCGACGACGTGTGGACCGTTGCGCCCGCCGAGGAGCAGTCGGGGACGGGGCATTCGCTCACGCTGACCGCGCCGATCCGATTGAAAAAGCTTGGTGACAAGCGTTTCGCCGTCCGAGGGACGCCGACCGACAGCGTGATGATGGCGCTTGGCCATGTGATGCAGGATTTCCGCCCCGACCTGATCCTTTCGGGTGTCAACCGCGGGCCGAACATGGCCGAGGACGTGACCTATTCGGGGACCGTGTCGGCGGCGATGGAGGGGTGCCTCGCCGGCGTCCGCTCGATCGCGCTCAGCCAGGCGCTCGCCGATTATACGGCCGGCGCGGAGGATTTCGGACCGGCGCGGACGCATGGGGCGGCGATCGTCCGGCGGCTCGCGGCGATGGGGTCGGGGGCGGGCGAATGGCCGGCGGGCGTCCTGATGAACATCAACTTCCCGGCCGCAGTGACCGCCGACCCGCCGGTCGTCGTCGCGCGGCAGGGGTTCCGCGACTATGGCAATATCCGCATCGACGCGCGCACCGACCCGCGCGGCTTCCCCTATTTCTGGTTCGGCTATGGCCGCGAGATGCCCGACCCCGTCCACGAGACCGATCTCCACGCGATCCGCACCGGAGCGATCGCTGTGACCCCGCTCCACCTCGATCTGACCCACAATGCGACGCTGGCGGCGCTACGTGGCGCGCTGACGTGAGCCGAAGGCATCGACCCCGCCGTAAAGTTGGCCGCGCTTAAGATTTTCGCCAACACCCGACGCAGGCGCGATCTGGGGCGTGGCGCGCGCGGGCCGGTTCGCCTAAACGCGGCGGCGTGATTGCCCGCCGCTTTGCCCCTGCCCTGTTCGCCGTTGCCCTCCTCGCCGCATGTGGGCGCGATGTGGCACGGCCCGCGCCGCCTCCCCCGCCGCGAATCACCGCCGCCGTCCCATCGCTCATCTCGCCGCCGCCGCGCGCGCCGTGGGTCGCGCACCGCGTTGTTACCGATGCGGTCGCGGCTTCCGGCGGGCGGCGGCACACGGTCAAAGCGGGCGAGACCGGCATCGCGATCGCTCGCGCGTACGGTCTGCCATGGTGGAAGGTCGTCGCTGCCAACCATCTGAAACCGCCTTTCACGATCGAGATCGGCGATTCCCTGCTGCTCCCCAGCGCGAAGGCAGTCGCCGCCCAGACCCCGGCGGAGCGAGCGCGCGCGTTTCAGATCGACATCGACGACTTGATCACCGGGGCCGAACCCGCCGGTGGCGGCCCGGCGGCGCGCCCGGCGCACGTCGCTCGCGCCCCCCGCCCGGTTACGGGCAATGCGGCAGGCAGCGCTGCACCCGCGAAGACGTCCGACGGCACCGCCGCGCCGCGCCCACCACGGATCGCGACGCCACGGCCTATGCGCCCGCCAGCCATCGCGGCGACAACCCCGCCACCCACCGCCCTGACCGCCCCGCCCGGAGCAACACTGACCTTCGCGTGGCCGCTCGAGGGGCGCATCGTTTCGGCGTTCGGGCCCAAGGCCGGGGGACGATTTAA
>JBBRQR010000250.1:0-4121 GCA_038226115.1 Sphingomonadales bacterium
ACTTCATAAACGATCGTGGTCATCGCATCATCCTTTGCCGAAAACTCGCCCGGTCAACGTCGGAAGCCGCGTTACGTTGCGTCGCGAGCATCGTCCCCCTCCGCGCCGATGTCACGCGAAACTGCGGCACTGCGGAGGCACCGCGCGTCGCTATCCCCGATACTGCGCCGCGCAGAAGCAGATACCGTTGCATCACTGCACGCGGGACCGCGCGATCACCGGGCGCGTCACCGCGATGCAATAACCTGATAGGCGAGAACGCCGGTCGCAACGGCGACGTTCAAACTATCGGCGCGCCCGCGCATCGGCAGTTTGACGCGAACGTCGCAGCAACGGGCGTAATCGGCGGGTAAACCCGATTGTTCGTTACCCATCAGGAGAAAAGTCGGCGTTGGATAATCGACGCTCCGATAGTCGACCGCATCGTCGAGGACCGCCCCGGCGAGGAACCCCGGCCCGGCGCGCAACCAGGTAAAAAAGCTCGCGCCGTCGGTCACCGTTACGCTCTGGGTGAACATTGCCCCCATCGAGGCGCGTACTGCTTCGGTACTATAAGGGTCACACGAATCGTCGAGCAGGATAATTCCACCCGCACCGACCGCGTCGGCGGTGCGAAGCATCGTCCCGAAATTACCGGGATCCTTGAGCGCTTCGGCGACGAGCCATAATCCGGCGGTGGTGCGGTCGAGCCGCTCGAGCGGGACCGGGCGCTGCCGGAACACGCCGACAACCGCTTGCGGATTGTCTTTCAACGTCAGGCGGTTGAGCATGTCGGGCGTCGTTGCAATCGCCATTCCGCCGCCGCCCTCGGTCGCCGCGATCAGGCGAGCGACGAGCGGGTGGTCGGCGTGCCCTTGCGCCAACACAAGGATTTCGGGGACGATCCCCGCCTCGACCGCCTCGGCGACGATCCGTAGCCCTTCCGCCAGAAAGCGCCCGTCGGCCCGGCGGTGTTTCTTGATATGGAGCGCACGAAGCGCCTTGAGCGTCGGGTTTGCCGAACTGGTGAGAACCTCGACCACTAAAGTACCTGCATCATGGCACCGTCGGCGTCAGGGCGGCGATTTGCGGCGCTAGCCAGTCCGTCAGCACCAAAGCACCGTCATGGTTCAAATGAGCATAGTCCGAGTACCATTCATCGTGGCTCGAAACGAACGAGGCATCGATCACCGGCCCGAACTGTTCATAAAATGCGCGCTCCTGCACCGTCGATGGCCCTGTGTAATAAGGCAGAAACAGGAAAACGACATGCGCTCCCGCTGTTCGTGCGAGCTGTACCATCCGCGCGGTATAGGCGCGATCGTCGCCGAATTCGATGTCGGCCCCGTTTCGGCCGAGCAGCGCCGGTCGGACGCCCCGTTCATAGTCGGTGACTTGTGCGGTTAGATCGGCCTTTGCCACCTGATGGTCGCGATCGACGATATGGCCGTCGGCGGCCTGAAACGATCGCGTCGTCTCGTCGTTGCTGCCCCGGTAACGGCGCGGATCGAACGTCGTCGGCAGGTCGAACAGCGCAGGGACTACGCGCGCCGCCGCGAGTCGAAGCTGGCGATACGGCAAATACATCAGATTCGTCAGATAGTTGAGATTGCCGAAATAGGCCGGATCGATGACATCGGCAGCAGGCGCGACATATTTATACGCCGGGTGACCGAAGCGGCTTGGTTTCTCGGCGACGCTGATGACGATCAACTGCGGATGTTTCGTCGCGAGCGCCTGCTGAAGGATCACCCAGTTGAAGTCGCGTCCGCTTTCGGGCAGCGAGAAATTGACCGTCCGCGCCGGGTGACCGAGCGCAGCGAGATCGGCCTCGAGACGCGGCGAGCTGACACCAGCCCCAATCCGCGACGAACCAACGACGAGTATATCGATCGGCGTGGAATCGAAATGGGTTCGTTCGTAAATCCACCGCACGCGATTTTGGATCGTATGATCGAGCGTCGCGAACCGCATATACGGATCGTCGGGGAGAAGTGCGGCCCCCGTCGCGGCGAGAACGGCAATCGCGGCGATCGCCCAGAGCTTCGTGGCCCAGCGGATGCGACGCATGCTGCGCGTCAGAAGTTGAAGTAGAGGAACACGGCCTGGCCGCGCTGGATAAAGACCACGCCGACGAACAGGACGAGGCCGGCGAAAACGATTCCCTTCGTATCAGGCCGCCAGTGCCACATCAGCGGCGGTTGGTTGACGCCCGTCCACAGCGCCGAATTCACCGCCGGACGGAACCTGGCCATGATTTGCTGGGTGTTGGGGAACAGCGCGACGACGACCATCGTCGCCGCGAGGATCAGCGCGAGCTCGTTCGGCAACACATAGTTCGCTGTGCCCATTCCGTCGAAGCCGAGCATCGCGCGCGAGATCGCCCACGCATCGGCGACGCTCGTCGCGCGGAACATGACGTTGGTGAAGCCGAGCGCGAACAGCGTCAGCGCATGATAGAAAATTATCTCCCAGCGACCGATTACGGCGGGGGCGAGCTTGGCCTTGCGACGGCGGCGATTGATCTGTTTGCGCCGCTCGCGCCAGATTTCGTTGATGAGGACGTAGACCGCGTGGATCAAGCCGAACAGGACGAAGGTCCAGCCTGCGCCGTGCCAGATACCGCTCAACAGGAAGGTGCCGAGCGTTGGCACCGCGACCCCGGCGGCGAACCCGCTCCATCCGGTCAACCCGCGCGCCGCCGACCAGCGGTTCATCGGCAACGCGATCGGCTGATAGACATACGCGAGGAGGAAACGCTGGAGCGTCATGTGCCAACGCCGCCAATAATCGATAATCGACGCCGCCCGCAGCGGTGAATGGAAGTTCAGCGGCAGCTTGACGCCGAACATCCGCGCGAGGCCGATCGCCATGTCGGAATAACCCGAAAAATCCATGTACAGCTGGAGGGCATAGGTAACGGCGGCGGTCCAGCCGCGCCCGAGGTCCCACGTCTGGCCCGCCGCGTGGAGATACAGCGGGTCGGCATAGCCCGCGAGTGTATCGGCGATGACCGTTTTCTTGGCGAGGCCGATCGCGAAGATGACGAGGCCGATAACGAGGTTGCGCGTCATCAGTCGCGAGAAGGTCGGGCTGCGGAGTTGCGGGATAATCTCCGAATAATGGACGATCGGCCCGGCGAGGAGTTGGGGGAAGAACGAGGCGAACAGGCCGAACTCGACCGGGCCGGTGCCGCTGACCACGCCGCGCGCCGAATCAACCAGATAGGCAATTTTCTGGAAGGTGAAGAACGAGATCGCCAGAGGCAGGACGATGTGGTTGAGCGTATAATCGCTCCCCGTCACCGCCGTGACGTTGTCGACGACGAAGTTGGCGTATTTGTAGTAACCAAGCAGGCTCAGGTCGACGACAAGCCCAACCGCAAGCAGCATCTTTGCCTGGCCCGGCCGCTCGCCGCGCCGCGCGCGCTGAATGAATTGACCCATCAGGTAATTGAATATGATCGCGAACAGCAGAATCGGCACATCGCGCGGGCGGAACCACGCGTAGAAAATCAGGCTGGCGAGCGACAGGACGATCGCCGCCGCACGCGCACCAAGCCAGCGTCCGCTCGCGTAAAAGGCGATCAGTGCGGCCGGCAAGAAGCCGAAGATGAAGATGAAGCTATTGAACAGCATCAGTTATTGACCGGCGTGACAGGCGCGGAGCGGCGGGCAAGCGTTGCTGCGACCGCCACGGCGACGCGGTCGCTCGCGATAACGGCACCACGGTGGTTGAGGTGGGCGAAGCTTTGGAACAGGCGCGAATCGGCGGCGAGGTCGCCTGCGTCGAGGATCGTGCCACGCGCGGCGTAGAATGCGCGGTCGACGATCGTCGTCGAGCCTTCGAATTCGGGCAAGTATATGAAAATGATGTGCGTTCCATGAGCGGCGGCGAGGCGGTAAATGGCATCGACGTAGACGTGATCGTCGGCGTCGGTCACGCGCCCGATCCATTGCGGGATATGCGATGTCGACCGCGTCGCGGCGAACGCATCATGCTCGGCGCGGAGATCGGGGGCGGGGACTTCACGGTCCATATCGATGCGCTTGCCATCGGCGAGGACGCGCGTGACGGTATAATCGTCGGGTTTGGCGGCAAAACGCGCGGGGTCGAACCGGTCGCGCAAGCCGAGCCAATCC
>JBBRQR010000251.1:0-4055 GCA_038226115.1 Sphingomonadales bacterium
CCGAACCCAAGGGAGCTTCATGGCCACCATCCCCGCTGCCGCCACCGGAACGTGGTTCGGCCATCCCCGTCAGCTCGCGCGGCTGTTTTCGACCGAGATGTGGGAGCGGTTCGGTTTTTACGGCATGCGCGCGCTGCTGGTCCTGTACCTGACCAAGCATTTCGTCTTCGGCGACCAAGCCGGGAGCGGGATGTACGGCGCGTATATGAGCATGGTCTATCTGACCCCGTTCATCGGCGGCATTCTTGCCGATCGCTTCCTCGGCTCGAAACGCGCGGTCAAGTTCGGGGCGATCGTCATGGCGTGCGGTTATGCCGTCCTGTGCTTTGGCGGCCCCGACGCGCAGCCGACCGCGACGTTCGACGGGATCACCCATCCGGTGACGATCGAGCAGGTCGCGGGCAAGGAAGCGCGCTTCGTCGACGACCACGGCACCCGGTTGCGGATCAAGGGCAACGACGACGGTTCGGTCGCGCTGCTCGCCCCTGACGGCACCGCCGCGCGAACGGTGGCGAAGGCCGACTTCACCGCCGACGCGGTGCGGTCGCCGATGTACATCACGATTATGCTGCTCGCGCTGTCGGCGATCGTCATCGGCAACGGCTTCTTCAAGCCGAACATCTCGACGATGGTCGGGTCGCTCTATGCGGAAGGCGACCGGCGGCGCGATGCCGGCTTCACGATTTTCTACATGGGCATCAACCTCGGTAGCTTGGGATCGCAGATCCTGTGCCCGTTCCTCGCCGTCGCGTTCGGCTGGTGGGCGGGTTTCGGCCTCGCCGCGATCGGGATGGTCATCGCATTCCTGCTGATCCAGTTCGACGGCGGCAAGCTTGACGGCTACGGCGAGGCCCCGGTCGGCGGCGACGGACGCGACCGGACGATGCTGATCTACCTCGGGTCGATCGCGGCGATCGTGCTGCCGTGGCTGTTGTTTTCGAACACGCTGACGGCGGTGCCCGCGGCGGCGGGCGGCGGCATCGGTGCGTATCTGCTGGCGCTGCCGATCCTCGGCAAGGCGCTGTTCGTGACGTTCTTCGTCGCGGTCCCCGGCATCCTGATCTGGTCGTACCGCGTCGGCTCCAAACAGGAGTTTCAGATGATGGTCGCGGCGATGGTGCTCATCGTCTTCAACGTCACCTTCTTTACCCTGTTCGAGCAGGCGGGGTCGAGCCTGACGCTGTTTGCCGACCGCAACACCGACCTGTCGATCTTCGGGCTGTTTAGCATTTCGGCGGGGCAGACGCAGTTCTTCAACGCGATTTTCATCGTCATCCTCGCGCCGATTTTCGCTGCGATGTGGGCGGCGCTGGCGCGGCGCGGGATGGAGCCGGGCATCCCGGTCAAGTTCAGCCTCGCCCTCGTCGGCGTCGGCGCCGGCTTCCTGTTCCTCGTCTGGGGGACAGCGTTCGCCGATGCCGGGTATAAGGTCGCGATCTGGTGGCTTGCGGGGCTGTACCTGATCCATTCGATGGCCGAACTGTGCATCTCGCCGGTCGGCCTGAGCATGATTACCAAGCTGTCGATCGCGCGGATCGTCGGCATGATGATGGGGGTATGGTTCCTGTCGATCTCGGTTGCGCAATACATCGGCGGCATCGTCGCGCAGGTTGCGAGCGTCGCCACCGTCGGCGGCGAGGTGACCAATTTGAAGGTCAGCCTCGATACTTATGCCGGGGTGTTCTGGACGATCGGGCTGATTTCGGCGGCGATCGGCGGCGTGCTGCTGTTGCTTGCGTTCCCGCTCAGGCGCCTGATGCACGGGGTCGACTGATGCGGCGGCTGCCCCTCGTTCTGCTGGTCGCCGTCGCCGCGTGTGCCAGCAAACCGCCGGTCAAGACGGCGAGCGACAAGCCGGCGTCGCCGTCCGAAATCGTCAGCATTCCGAACGATCCGTTCCCGTCGACCTATCATCCGTACCCCGGCGTCACGACCGTCATCCGCGGCGCGACGATCTATGACGGCAAGGGCGGCAAGTTCGCCCCCGGCATGGTCCGGCTCGAGAACGGCAAGGTCGCCGAAATTGGCGCGAGCGTCGCAATTCCGGCGGGCGCAACCGTCATCGACGCGGGCGGCAAGTTCGTCACGCCGGGGATCATCGACATCCACAGCCACCTCGGCGACTATCCCAGCCCGCAGGTCGCGGCGAACAGCGACGGCAACGAGGCGACGCGCCCGAACACCGCCGACGTCTGGGCCGAGCATTCGGTCTGGCCGCAGGACGCCGGGTTTACGCGGGCGCTTGCTGGTGGCGTGACGACTTTCCACATCCTCCCCGGCTCGGCGAACCTGTTCGGCGGGCGCGGCGTGACGGTCAAGAACGTGCTGGGCCGCACCGCGCAGGACATGAAATTCCCCGGCGCGAAGCCGAGCCTCAAGATGGCATGCGGCGAGAACCCGAAGCGCGTCTACGGCAGCAAGGGCCAGTCGCCGGCGACGCGGATGGGCAATATCGCCGTCGACCGCCAGGTCTGGTCCGACGCCGTCGTCTACAAGCGCAAGTGGGACGACTACACCAAGAAGGCGAAGGCCGGGACCGCCAAGCCGACCGACGCGCCGCGCCGCGAGATCGCCAACGACACGCTGATGGGGGTGCTGAACGGCGACATCCTCGTCCAGAATCATTGCTACCGCGCCGACGAGATGGCCAACGTCATCGCGATGTCGAAGGAATTCGGTTATCATGTCAGTGCGTTCCACCACGCGGTCGAAAGCTACAAGATCGCCGATTTGCTGAAGGCCGAAAACATCTGCTCGGCGATGTGGGCCGACTGGTGGGGGTTCAAGCTCGAAAGCTATGACGGCATCCGCGAGAATATCGCCTTCGTCCACAACGCCGGGGCGTGCGCGATCGTCCATAGCGACGACGCCAACGGCATCCAGCGATTGAACCAGGAAGCGGCGAAGGCAATGGCAGCCGGGCGGCGCGCAGGCATCGTGATCGCGCCCGAAGTCGTGTGGACGTGGCTGTCCTTGAACCCGGCAAAGGGGCTGGGGATCGACAAGGCAACCGGCAGCCTCGAACCCGGCAAAATGGCCGACGTCGTCCTGTGGAACGGCGACCCGTTGAGCGTCTATTCGCGCCCCGAGCGCGTGTGGATCGACGGCGCATTGATGTACGACGCCGCCGAACCCAACCGCCGCCCGAAGACCGACTTCGAACTCGGCCAACCCGGCGCGGGAGACGTCAAGTGAAGCGCGTGCTTATTCTCACCGCTGCATTGCTCGCCGGGGCCGCGCACGCCGCGCCGATTGCGATCACGAACGCCACGGTGATGACCGGCGCGGGCACGACACTCGACCATGCGACGATCGTCGTCGACGGCGGGCGTATCCGCAGCGTCGGAGCCGGCTCCGCCCCGGCGGGCGCGACGGTCATCGACGCCACCGGCAAGGTCGTCACCCCGGGCCTCGTCGTCGGGATGAGCGACCTCGGCATCGACGAAATCGGCGGCGTCGCGCAAGCGAACGACACGCGCGCAAGCAAGTCGCCGTTCTCGGCATCGCTCGACGTCGTCCCCGCGATCAACGGACGCGACGGCGGCATTGCCGTGGCCCGCGCGGGCGGCGTCACCCGCGCGGTGATCGCTCCCGAGGCAACGCGCGACATCTTCGCGGGCCAGGGCGCGTTGATCGCGTTGCGCGACGGCCCCGATGTGCTCGTTCGCGGGCGTGCGTTTCAACTCGTCGAACTCGGCGAGAACGGGGCGGAGGCGGCCGGCGGCAGCCGCACCGCGTCGTTCGCGCTGTTCCGCAACGCGCTGAACGAGGCGCAGCGTTTCGCGACGGGTCGCGGACGCGACGCCGACGCGCACGAGAACATCTACCAACGCGCCGACACTGCCGCCCTCGTCGCGGTCGTCAACGGCAGCCAGCCACTCGTCGTCCATGTCGAACGCGCGTCGGACATCTTGAGCGTCCTCGCGCTCAAGGCCGACTTTCCCCGGCTCCACCTGATCCTGTTCGGCGCGCGCGAGGGGTGGACAGTTGCCGACCGCATCGCCGCCGCGCGGGTGCCGGTCATCACCAGCGCGATCGACGACCTGCCCGATGCG
>JBBRQR010000252.1:0-4022 GCA_038226115.1 Sphingomonadales bacterium
GGGAAGCGCGGCCTTAACTTCTTCGACGCTCGCGGCGGCTTGGTCCGCGCCTATCCTTTCGCCGAACTGCGTGCCGACGCGCACGCCGATGCCGCGCGGCTGATTGCTGCCGGGATCATGCCGGGCGACCGCGTGGCGTTGATCGCCGAAACATCCGCCGAGTTCAGCCGACTGTTTTTCGGCGCAATCTATGCCGGGGCGTTGCCGACGCCACTGCCACTGCCGACCTCGTTCGGTGGGCGCGACGTTTATGTCGAGCAGATCCGGACCCAGTTGTTGAGTTGCGAGCCGCACGTCGTCCTGTCGCCGTCGGGGCTGTTCGCGCTGGTGGCAGAGTCGGCGGCCAATGTTGACGGCTGTACCGCGCACGACTGGTCGGCCTTTCTGACGGTGCCAGCGCCTTCGGTTGATCTACCGACCGCCGCACCGGACGACATCGCTTATCTCCAATATTCGAGCGGCAGCACCCGCTTTCCGCACGGGGTCGCCGTCACACACCGGGCGCTGCTCGCCAATCTTGCAGGGCACGCGACGTGTACGCAGGTCCGCGAGACCGACCGCGTCGTATCGTGGCTCCCTTTCTATCACGACATGGGCCTTGTCGGCTGTCTGTTGTCGCCGCTCGCCAACCAGATGTCCGCCGATTACATCGCGACTGACGATTTTGCGCGGCGCCCGCTGTCGTGGTTGACCTTGATCGGGCGCAACGAGGGTACAACCCTGTCCTACTCGCCGACCTTCGGGTTCGACATCTGTGCCCGCCGGATCAGCTCGTCGATCGACGTCCGCGAGCGCTTCGACCTGTCGCGCTGGCGCGTTGCCGGCAACGGCGCCGACATGATCCGTCCCGAAGTGATGCAGCATTTCGTCGACGTGTTCGACGCCGCCGGGTTCGACGCCGGCGCCTTTCTGCCGAGCTACGGCCTTGCCGAGGCGACGCTTGCCGTCAGCATGATGCCCGTTGGCGAGGGGATCGTCACCGACCTCGTCGACGAGCGTGTGCTGTCCGGTGAGGGCTATGCCGGGATTTCTGCAAGCAGTGACAACAACTTGTCGCGCCCGACCCGCTACCGCGCCATCGTCAACTGCGGTCGTGCGCTGCCCGGGCTGACGATCGAAATTCGTGGCGACGGCGACGCGCCGCTGGCTGACCGCCACATCGGTCGCCTGTTCGTTGCGGGCTTGGGCGTCATGGCCGGTTATTTCCGCGACGATGCAGCGACGGCGGCGTGCCTGCACGATGGCTGGCTCGATACCGGCGACATGGGCTACCTCGCCGATGGCTATGTCTACATCGTCGGGCGGGCAAAGGACATGATCATCATCAATGGCAAGAACCATTGGCCGCAAGACATTGAATGGGCAATCGAACAGCTTCCCGGGTTCAAGGCGGGCGACATCGCGGCGTTCGCCATCACGACGCCAGGCGGGGAAGAGGCGCCGGCTGTGCTCGTGCAATGCCGGACGTCGGACAGTGTCGAGCGGACCCATTTGCGCGATGCGATCCGGACCAAGGTCCGCGCGATTACCGGCATGAATTGCGTCGTCGAACTTGTCCCGCCACGGACATTGCCGCGCACGTCGAGCGGCAAGCTAAGCCGGTCGAAAGCGCGTTCTCAATATCTTAGCGGCGAAATCCAGCCGTTCGAGATCGCCGCCTGATCCTTGCCGTCACCGGCGGCACCGGCTTCGTCGGGAGCCATCTGCTGCCGCTCGCGGTTGCACGGGGCCACTCCGTCCGTGCACTCGCGCGCCGTGAGCAGCCTGCGATGGCGGGGGTTCACTGGATCGCCGGTGATCTCGCCCATCCGGGCGACCTGTGCACCGGGGCCGATGCCATCATCCACATCGCCGGAACGATCAACGCCCCCGACCGCGCCGGGTTCGACGCGGGCAACATCGCAGGCACCGCGAGCATCGTCGCTGCCGCGCAAGCCGCGAGAATAAAACGATTTATCCACGTCTCTTCACTGGCCGCGCGCGAGCCGCGACTGTCGGCCTATGGGGCGAGCAAGGCGGGCGGCGAAGCGGTGGTCATGGCGTCGGGTCTCGACGCGGCGATCATTCGTCCGCCCGGAGTTTACGGCCCCGGCGACCGTGAGACGCTTCCGGTCTTCCAGATGGTCACGCGCGGCTTCGCGGTCCTGCCCGGCCCGGGGCGCTTTTCGCTTATAGCGGTCGGTGACGTCGCCGCCGCTTTGCTGGCCGTGGTCGCCACCGATTACTCCGACGTGGCCGAACTCGACGATGGCCATGACGGCTATTCGCACGCCGAACTAGCGCTCGCGATCGGCGTCGCGGTGGGTCGTCGCCCGTGGCTGATCCCGCTGTCGACAGGCATTCTTGGCGTCGCTGCGACCGTGTCGACCGCTCTGGCGAGGGTCTCCGGGGGGGTGCCGCTGCTCAGCCACGACCGCGCCCGCTACCTCGCGCACCCAGACTGGGTCGCCGACCCCGCCATGATCCTGCCGCCGGCCCTGCGCGGAGCGCCTGCGGACCTGCCGACCGGACTCGCCGATACCGTTGCGTGGTATCGGCGGAACGGTTTGTTGCGCTGATCGGGCGCACCAACGGCGGCGACCCTTGGCCCGACTTTGACCATAGTTTCTTGGCAAGCGGTAATTTCCGCTGCCCCGCGCTGCGCTAGGAACCGTCGATGACCCGTGACGCTATCTTTGACCGCATCGTCGCGCTGATCGCGCCGTTCAACAAAAAGGGCGCGCCGCTGGCCGAGGCGACGACCTTCTCCGGCGACCTTGAGATGGACAGCCTGACGGTGATGGATGTCGTCGCGAACATCGAGGACGAGTGGGATATCGTCCTGCCACTCAACATGCTCCCCGAACTCGAAACGATCGGCCAGGTCGCCGACGCCGTCGCGAAGATTGCCAAATGATCGACCTGCTCGACAAGTTCGATGCCGTCGCCGGCGAGCGGCAGGCGTATCTCGACGCGGGCGGCCGCGACCCCGTCGGCGTCGTCATGTCGCAGGTCCTGTCGCCGACCCGTGCCATCATCGCCGGGCACGAAACGATCCTGATGGGCACCTATAACTATATGGGGATGACGTTCGACCCCGACGTCATCGCGGCGGGCGAAGCGGCCTTGCGCGATTTCGGCGCAGGCACGACCGGCAGCCGGTCGTTGAACGGCACCTATGCCAGCCACCGCGCGTGCGAGGATGCGCTAAAAGAATTCTACGGCACGAAGCACGCGATGGTCTTTTCAACCGGCTATCAGGCGAACCTCGGCGTCGTGTCGACGCTGGCGGGTCGCGGCGATTTTGTCATTCTCGACGCCGACAGCCATGCGTCGATCTACGACGGGTGTTCGATGGGCAACGCCGACATCGTCCGCTTTCGTCACAACAGCGTCGAGGATCTCGACAAGCGCCTCGGACGGCTGCCGTCCGAAGCGGGGAAGCTCGTCATTCTGGAGGGCGTCTATTCGATGCTCGGCGACATTGCCCCGCTCACCGAAATGGTCGCCGTCGCCAAGCGCCACGGCGCGATGGTGCTGGTCGACGAGGCCCACGCGATGGGCTTTTTCGGCGACCACGGGCGCGGCGTCACCGAGGCGGCGGGCGTCGAGGATCAGGTCGATTTCGTCATCGGCACCTTCTCGAAATCGGTCGGCACCGTCGGCGGTTTTTGCGTGTCGAACCATCCGAAGTTCGAGGCGCTGCGCCTCGTCTGCCGCCCTTATATCTTCACCGCGTCGCTGCCCCCTGCCGTCGTGGCGTCGTCGGCGGCGTCGATCCGCAAGCTTATGCACAGTCCCGACAAGCGGCGACGGCTGTGGGAGAATACCCGCGCGATGCACGCCGGGCTGACGAAGCGCGGATTCACCCTGGGCACGGCGACCGCCGAAAGCGCGATCCTTGCCGTCATCATGCCCGATCAGATGACGACCTTGGCGATGTGGCAGGCGCTGTTGGAGCGCGGCGTCTACGTCAATTTCGCTAGGCCCCCGGCGACGCCGACGGGTGTGTACCTGCTCCGCTGTTCGCTGTGCGCCGAGCA
>JBBRQR010000253.1:0-3953 GCA_038226115.1 Sphingomonadales bacterium
CCGAGGTGGGCGATGATCAGGCCATAGACCGACGGTGGCGTCGCGCGCACCCGGCGGAGGAGCGACCCGCCGTCGCCGTTAACGCCGCTGCCGATCCGCCAGCGGGCGATGACGATCGCGACCGCCCCGGCGATAACCCACGCGGCGAGCGCGAAGCCGATGACGACGAGCAGCTTCGCCACCCCGGCGACGGCAACGGTGATTAACGCGACGATCGCCGCGACCGCCGCCGGACGCCGCACGCGGGTCCACAGCCGCGCCCAGTTATCTCGCCGCCACTGCAGCATCGGCCCCGCCGACAGGACGAAAAGCAGCGCGGCCATGATCGGCGCAAAGGTGATCGCATAAAACGGCGGCCCGACCGAAATCTTGTCGCCACCGGTGACGTCGAGGAGGACCGGGTAGAACGTCCCGAGAAAGACCGTCGCCGCCGAACTCGCGAGCAGGATATTGTTGGCGACGAGGCCGCTCTCGCGCGACACCGCGCCGAACAACGCGCCCGAGCGCATGTGCGGTGCGCGCCACGCGAACAGTGCAAACGCGATGCCGGTCTGGCCGACCACCATGCCGAGGATGAAAATGCCGCGCGCCGGATCGACGGCAAAGGCATGAACGCTCGTCAGGACCCCAGAACGAACGAGGAATGTGCCGATCAGGCTGAGCGTAAAGGCCAGAATCGCGAGCAATAAAGTCCACGAAATCAGCGCGCCGCGCCGTTCGAGCACCGACACGCTGTGGAGCAACGCGGTACCGACGAGCCACGGCATCAGCGACGCGTTTTCGACCGGATCCCAGAACCACCAGCCGCCCCAGCCGAGCGTGTAATAGGCCCAGTGCGACCCCGCCGCGATCCCCGCCGTCAGCGCGGTCCACGCGAGCAGCACCCACGGACGCACCGCGCGCGCCCAGTGCGCGTCGGCGCGGCCTTCGATCAGCGCGGCAGCGGCGAAGGCAAAGGCAACCGAGAAGCCGACATAGCCGACATACAGCAGCGGCGGATGGAGAATGAGCCCCGGATCCTGCAGCAGTGGATTGAGCTCGCTTCCCTCCAGCGGCACTGGGAACAGGCGCTTGAACGGGTTCGACGTGAACACGATGAAAGCGAGGAACAGCGCGCCGATCCCGCCCTGAATGCCGAGAACGCGCGCGCGCAACGTCTCACGAATGCCGTTTTCGGTGAAGGCGATCAGCGCCCCGAATACCGCGAGGATCAGCACCCACAGCAGCATCGACCCTTCGTGATTGCCCCATGTCGCGCCAAGCCGGTAGATCAGCGGCTGCGTCGAATGGCTGTGCTGGGACACGATCGCAACCGAGAAATCGGGTCCGGCGAACGCCGCCATCAGGCAAACGAACGACACCACGACCAGGCCCGCATGGACCCCGGCCGCCGACCGACCGAAGGCCATCAACGCCGGGTCGCCGCGCGACGCGCCGACGAGCGGAATGATGAACTGGATGGCTGCCACCGCGAGTGCGAGCAGTAGCGCGAAGTGTCCGATTTCTGCCGACATGGTTCTCAAAATCTCGGGCGTTTATAAATCGAACATAGCGCCGCAAAACTTTGTCGGCTAGAGCGGCAAAGGCGCACTCATGGTCTCTTTGTCGGATGATCGGGAGTGCCGCGTCGTCGGGGGCACGCGGGTGGCGGAACAGGTCCGTATTGCGATCATCGGTTCGGGCCCCGCCGGTCTGAGCGCAGCCGCGCACGCCGCCAAGCTCGGCCTCGCGCATGTCATGCTCGAAAAGGCCGACCATCTCTCCGACACGATCTATAAATATCAGCGCGGCAAGCACATCATGGCGACGCCGGTCCAGCTCGTGCTGCGCTCCGACGCGCGGTTCGAGGCAGGCAAGCGCGAAATGCTCCTCGAACGGTGGCATGACGACGCGAAGCCGATAACGGTCAAGCTCAACGCCGAGGTGATGAAGATCGAAGGGGCGAAGGGCGCGTTCGTCCTGACGCTTAAGAACGGTGAGACCGTGACCGCCGAAACGATCATTCTGGCGATCGGGACGCAGGGTAATCCGAACCTGCTTCGCGTCCCCGGCGACACGTCGTGCGTCCAGTATCAGCTCGACGACCCTGCCGAATATATCGACGAAAACATCGTCGTCATCGGTGGTGGCGATGCCGGTATCGAGAATGCGCTCGGGCTGATCGCCGACCCCGCACAGAAAAATATCGTCAGCCTGATCAACCGCGATCCGGGATTCCCCGCTGCCAAGGCGGCCAACGTGTCGAACCTGATGGCCGCGCGCGACGCCGGACGGATCAAGACCTATGTCGAAACGACGACGACTGGGTTCGAGGATGGCTGTCTGGTCGCCGACACGCCGAATGGCCCGGTGCGCGTGCCGGTCGACCGGGTCATCGCGCGGATGGGCTCGGCACCACCGCGGGCATGGGTCGAGTCGTTCGGCGTCGCGTTCGCGTCGCCCGCGCGCAACGCCTATCCGTCGCTCAGTCCGCAATTCGAGACGTCGCAGCCGGGCATCTTCTGCATCGGTGCGCTCGCGGGCTATCCGCTGATCAAGCACTGCATGAACCAGGGCTATGACGTCGTCGAGTTCATCAACGGCAACGATGCGCTCAAACCCGCCGACGAACCAATTCTCGCGGCAAAGTTCGCCCCGCTTGGCTCAGGACGCGACGTCGGCGAATGGCTGGAGTACGTCCAAAGCCGCGTCCCCGTCCTCGCCGCGCTGTCGCCGCTGCAGATGCGCGAATATATGATCGACGCCGAGGTCCGCATCGTCCGCAAGGGCGACATCGTCTTCGCGCGCGCAGCGGCGGGGGCGTCGCTGTATTTCATCGTTCAGGGCGCAGTCGCAGTCGAGGTCGACCCCGGAAATCCGGCGCGCAACGTCCTCATCCCGTCGGGCCAGTTCTTCGGCGAGGTCGGGCTGATCTCGGGCCAGCGGCGCGGCGCGTCGGTCCGCACCGTCGAGGACAGCGTTTTCGTCGAAATGGCGCGAACGACCGCGCTCAAGCTGATGGCGCAGGTGACCGGGGCCAAGGCGGCGATCGACCGCGTGATGACCGAGCGCCAGTTGCTTCAGGTGTTCGGCCCCGGCCTCGTGCCGGCCGATCTCGCGGGCATCATCGCCAATCTGTCGACACGCATGATCAAGGCCGGCGACGCGCTGATCACCGAGGGCGAGACCGGGACCGACCTGTTCGTCATCCGCTCGGGAAGCTGCACCGTCGACAAGACCATCGGCGGCAAATCGGTGTTCCTGTCATATGTCACGGCGGGGTCGTTCGTCGGCGAAATGGCGGTCGTCAACGGCGGTGTCCGTTCGGCGACGGTGCGCGCGACGGTCAAGACCGAGGTGGTCCAGATCGACGGCCCGGCGTTTCATACCCTGCTCGCGCAAAAGCCCGACGTGATGGCGCGGCTGAAGGCAGCGATGGCATCGCGGCAAAAGATCAATGATTTCGTCGAGGCGCAGAAGGAAAGCTTCGGCTCGGTCGTCGACCTGCACACCGAAACCGCGCGGTTCATGGTCGCCAACGGCCTTGGCGAGGCGACCGACGTCCTGCTGATCGACGAAACCCTGTGCATCGGCTGCGATAATTGCGAAAAAGCGTGCGCCGACACCCACGACGGACTGAGCCGCCTCGACCGCGAATCGGGCAAGACCTACGCTCATCTCCACGTCCCGACGTCGTGCCGCCACTGCGAACACCCGCACTGCATGAGCGAATGCCCGCCGAATTCGATTTCGCGCGGCCCTGACGGCGAAGTCCGGATCGACGACAGCTGCATCGGCTGCGGCAACTGCGTCCGCTTTTGCCCCTACGGCGTCATCCGCCTCGACAAGGTGCCGCCGAAGAAGCCGCCGCTGCTCAGCTGGCTGCTGTTCGGCGCCGGGCCGGGGCCGGGCGAGCCGAGTCACGACTGGGCCGACAAGAACCGCAAGGACGGCGTCGTCCCGCCGAAACGCGC
>JBBRQR010000254.1:0-3939 GCA_038226115.1 Sphingomonadales bacterium
AAGACCGACCTGACCCGCGCGACCGGCCTCGACCCGTCGAGCACGACCGGATGGCTGCTGCTGGCGACGCTCGACCGGCGGCTGAACGACCTGCCCGCCGCCGAACGCGCGATTCTCGAAGCGGCGCGACGCGACGGCGGCGACCCCGATGTTGCGCTCGAAGCGGGCAATATCGCGGCGGCGCAGGGGCATCTCGACCTCGCGCGGACCGAATGGAAAAAGGTCGTCGACGGGGCGGCGGGGAGCGATGCGGCGGTTACAGCGGCGAAGGCGCTGGCGGCGAATCCAAGCTGAGCTCGGATGGGTTGCGCTTCCTTATCTGTCTCCCCCGCGCGGGAAAGACAGGGTGGACTGGGGAGGTGAGGGGCTGGCGCGCAAACCCGTGCGGCCTATATCCGTCTTGCCAGCAGGAGCCTCGCGCATGAAATACCTCCACACGATGGTCCGCGTCACCGACCTCGACGCCAGCCTTGCCTTCTACAAGCTGCTCGGCCTTGAGGAATTGAAGCGGCAGGACAGCGAGCAAGGCCGCTTCACGCTGATCTTCCTCGCCGCCCCCGGCGATTCGAGCGCGCAGGTCGAGCTGACGCATAATTGGGACCCCGAGGCGTATACCGGCGGGCGCAATTTCGGGCATCTCGCCTACGCCGTCGATGACATCTACGCGACGTGCGCGCGGCTCCACGACGGCGGGGTGACGATCAGCCGTCCGCCGCGCGACGGGCGGATGGCGTTCATTCGCTCGCCCGACGGGATTTCGGTCGAACTGCTCCAGGCCGGGCCCGCGCTGCCGTCCGCCGAGCCATGGGCGTCGATGGCGAACACCGGCGTCTGGTGATGGAGATCGTCCAGATCGCGGTGCTCAACGACAACTACATCTATCTCGCGCACGACGGCGATGAGACGGCGGTGATCGACCCCGCCGTCGCCGAGCCGGTGCTCGCGGCGGCGGCGGCGCGCGGGTGGACGATCACCCAGATCCTAAACACGCATTGGCACCCCGACCATGTCGGCGCGAACCTTGCGATTCAGGTGGCGACGCGGTGCCGGATCACCGGGCCGATGGGCGAGGCGGCGAAGATTCCCGGCATCGACCGCGCGGTCGTCGACGGCGACGCGGTGCAGGTCGGCGGCGCGACCGGCGTCGTGATCGACGTTCCCGGCCACACGGCGGGACACAATGCGTATTATTTCGCCGGTAGCGGGACGTTGTTTTGCGGAGATACGCTGTTCGCGCTTGGCTGCGGACGGCTGTTCGAGGGGACGCCCGCGCAGATGAGTGCGAGCCTCGCCAAGCTGATGGCGCTGCCCGACGCGACCGCCGTTTATTGCGCGCACGAATATACGGCGGCGAACGCGCGTTTCGCCGTGACGGTCGAGCCCGACAATGCCGACCTTGCCGACCGCGTAGTCGAGATCACCGCGCTCCGCGCCGCCGGACGTCCGACGGTGCCGTCGACGATCGGGCGTGAGCGCGCGACCAACCCGTTCGTCCGCGCCGCCACCGTCGCCGAGTTCGCCGCTCGCCGCGCGGCTAAGGACGGCTTCCGCGGCTGAGCCACAGAAAGCGCCCGCACAGCAGCCCCGCCGACACCGCCCCGGCGACGATCGTTCCCCACACGATGCCCTGCACCCCGCCGCCGAGCGTAATCGCGGCGATGTAACCGGCGGGGACGAGAACGACGATATAGCTGACGGTATGCGTGACGGTCGGCACCCAGATGTCGCCGCGTGCGCGCAACGATTGCGCCGCGACGACCTGCAGCCCGTCGGTGACGAAGAACAGCCACGCCGACAGGACGAGCGCCGCCGCCGCGATGGCGCGGACGGCGGGATCATAGGTGTACCCCGCCGCGAGCGCGTCGGCGCCGAAGCCGACCCCCAGACTGACAACGACCGTCAGTGCAACCGTCGCCCACAGGCCGAGCAGCCCGGCGCGGCGGATTCCGGCAACGTCGCCCGCGCCGTAGGCCCGCCCGACGAGGACGGCGGTGGCGGTTGCAAGGCCCAGTGGCAGCATGAACAGCAACGCCATCAGGTTGATGACGATCGCCCAGCTCGCGACCGCGACCGCACCGAGCCACCCGGCGATGATCGTCATCGCCGCAAACGCGCCCGATTCGACGGCATAGGAAATCGACGCGGCATAGCCGACGCTGCGCATCGCGGCGCTCGCGGTGGGATCGCGCGGGGCGGCGGCGAACACGCCCAGACCGCGCGCGCGCCGCCAGCCGACGATTGCGACGGCGACAAAGGCCAGCAGCGCGGTCCGCGACAGCGCCGTCGACCACGCGCTTGCCTCCGCCCCCGCTACCGCAAAGCCCGACCGCCCCGGAACGAGCCACAGGTTGAGCGCGAGGTTGACCGCATTCGCGCCCCACATCGCCATCGTGCCGGGAATAGGGCGACCGTGCGCCTCGAGCCAGAAGATCCCGGCGTCGGCGACCATGATCGGCACCAGCGACAGGGCAAGCACGCGCAATACCGGCGTCGCCCCGGCCGCCAGCGCGGTGTCGAGGCCGATATGCCCCAACAGCGGCCCGCCGAGGCCGACGAGCACCGCCGCCGCGACGCACCCGACCCAAAAGGCATAGATCAGCCCGCGCCGCAGGATCGCCCCGGTGTCGCCGATCCGGCCCGCGCCGATCGCCCGGCTCGTCATCACCTGGACGCCCTGCAGCAGCCCGATCGCAGTTGTCAGCACGACGCCGGTCGGCGCCCACGCCAGCGCGAGATAGCCAAGCTCGACCGCCGAATGCCGCCCGACAACCAGTGTGTCGACGACCCCCATCGCCATGATCCCCAACCGCGACGCAACGACCGGCCCGGCCAGCGTCAGCAGGTCGCGCAAGCGGACCGGCGCGTGGCGGGCGGGAGCGTGATCGAGGGTGGCGGCGTCGGACATGGCGCGCGGGTCGTAGCGGCTTGGGCGCGGTGAGTCACGACGACCGCGCTCATTTGTGCGCCCGTTGCGGTTGTCGGCCGCCAAGAAAAACTCCGCCGCCACGCTGCTTGCCGTGCGCGTCAACCGACCGCTATGGGATGGTCGATCCCGCATTCGAAGGCTGCCCGCATGACCAATCCGCTGTTCACCCCGTTCGACATGGCCGGGCTGCACCTGCCCAACCGCATCGTCATGGCCCCGATGACGCGGTCGTTCTCGCCGGGCGGCGTGCCGGGGACGAACGTTGCCGAATATTACCGCCGCCGCGCCGAGGGGGCGGTCGGGCTGATCGTCACCGAAGGCACCGGCGTCGACCGCGCGGGGTCGCTGAACGACCCCAATGTGCCGGTGTTTCACGGCGAAGCGGCGCTCGGCGGTTGGGGTAAGGTCGTCGACGAAGTCCACGCCGGCGGCGGCAAGATCGCGCCGCAGCTATGGCACGTCGGCGGCATGAAGAATCCGATGCTCCCCGATCATCCGCACCCCGCCGAAGGGCCGTCGGGGCTGCTCCGTCCCGGCAAGGCGTATGGCAGCGCGATGACCGACGCCGACATCGCCGACACGATCGACGCCTTTGCCCGCGCCGCTGCCGACGCGGTCCGGCTCGGCTTCGACGCGGTCGAGTTGCACGGCGCGCACGGCTATCTGATCGACCAGTTCTTCTGGGACGGGACCAACGTCCGCGACGACGGCTGGAACGGCACACTGCCCGAACGGTCGAAGTTCGCGACGCATATTGTCCGCGCGGTCAAGGCAGCGATCGGCTCCACCCCGCTGATCCTGCGTCTGTCGCAGTGGAAGCAGCAGGATTTCACCGTCAAGCTCGCCCCCACCCCAGATGCGCTCGCGGCGTGGCTGACCCCGCTTGCCGACGCCGGAGTCGATGTCTTCCATTGTTCGCAGCGGCGCTTTTGGGAGCCCGAGTTTGCCGAAATCGACGGTGACGACGGCCTCAACTTCGCCGGCTGGGCCAAGAAACTAACCGCCAAGCCGAC
>JBBRQR010000255.1:0-3937 GCA_038226115.1 Sphingomonadales bacterium
CGCTCGGTGCCGATCGGCTCGAGCTTTTCGACCGCTGCCTGATAGGCGGCAAGCACCCGGATCACGGCGGATCGGTCTTCGGTACGCGTTGCGGTAGCATTAAACGGAAGTGACACCGCGAGGCAGGCACATGCGACAAGGGCAAAGCGCATTGAGTGTTCTCCTCGTATTCTTCACATCGAAGACGGCGGTTCGAGCGTGCCGAGCCATGCGACAATCCCGAGAATGGCAAGGGCGGCGGTGCTTTCGATTGCGAGGCTGATTCTTAGCGCGCGCAGTTGATCGGTCGGATCAAGAGTGTTGAGAGCGCGTTCGAGCGCGGGGGTCAGCTTAAATTGGTTTCTGGCCGCGAGCGCCAACATTCCAGCGAACAACATCAGCTTGACGAGTAGAAGCCGGCCGTAGAGCGAAGTCCATAGCGTCGGCAGCCGATCGATGCCGATCAACAACCAGCTGTTGACGAGGCCCGTCGCCACCACCAGCGCCACCACGGTCGTGCCGACAATGGCAAAACGTGCGAGCGAGCGATGGGTAAAAAGCAGCTGCTCGGGCAGTGTTGGCGACCGTAGCAGAAGCGACGCCAAGGCCAGCAGGCCTCCAAGCCAGGCACCGGCGGCAAGCAGGTGGACGATGTCTGCACCGGCATGAAGCAACCCCAGCGCGCCACTGTCCATGGCACCATGACCCGCCCAAGCGAGCGAGGCGAGGGCGACCGCTGAGCCGATCGCGGCGACGGTCAGCCTTGCGATCGGCGACCGGAGTGACAGGCTCGCCATAACCGACAGCAGGCCCCCGATCCTGACGATCCATGCCGTGCCCGCCGACATGCCGGTTATCATCGCGCTGACATCGTCCGCATGAACCTCACCTGGTCCGACACCCATTATCGTGGCAGTCATGACGAGGACGCCGAGCATCGACAGTCCGACCGATAGCGCCGCGCCGACACCAAACCACCGGCGATAGCGGAACTCGCTGCCGCGCGGGCCAAGGCCGTTGATCGGCGCGTAGAGGCCGAACAGCGCAAAACCGAACAGCGGCAACAGGATCGCGTAGAGCGCAAAGCGGACGCCGATGTTGAGCGCCTCGCTCACGCCGCTACTTGACGGTGAAGGTGTAGCTGCCCGCGACCCGGTGCGTGTCTGCGGCGACCGCGTGCCATGCCACCTTGTAGCTGCCCTTCGATAACGGCTTGGCGAGCTTTATCGTCAGGCTGGTGCCGTTATCGCCCGACACCGCCGGACGAGTTGCCATCATCATCGGGGTCTTCATCGTCATTCCCGGCATGGTGGTCATTTGCACAGCGACACCCGAAAACCGAGAAACGACCGCCTCATTGAACCTGAGCTTGACGAACGCTGGTGCAGCGACCGACGCGTCGACCGCCGGAATCGAGGCGATTAGCTTTGGATGCGCTACCGCCGCCGTCCCGGCGAGCACCGCGAAGGCGGAAGCGATAACGAGTCGTGCCGATTGGCCCATTGTGTCCTCCACTATCATTGGTATCGCCTATACGCGGGCCGCGAGCGCCGCCCTCAACCGATGGCGCGCAAAGATAAGGGCTGGCAACGTGCGCTGCGTATCTCGTTCTGAGATGCGGCGGGAGTATAAGCATGAAGGATGTCGAACGACTGTTGCAGCGCTTGGGGGATGCGGAGCCCGACCCGCGCCTCACGCAGCTCGGGACCGTGGTAATGGTCCGGATCGCACTCCTGCCGATCGGTGCGGACGACGGCGGTATCCTGCGCTGGAGCAGCTTTACTGCGGTGGCAGCGCTTATCGTCGGCACGGCAATAGGAAGTTTGAGTAATGTCGGCGTGTCATCGGCACGGACCGTGCCCGTGGTGTCGGCAGGTCTGGCCTTGGCACCCTCGACGCTGCTTGCGAGCTCGCAGTGACGACAACCCTTAAGCGCAGCTGGCTGATCGGGCTGATCGCCTTCATCGCCGCGCTAGCAGGCGTGGTGGCCGGTCGGCAGCTCGTCAACCGCCCAGTGCTGCCAACCGATCTGCACGCTGTCCTGCATCGCGAGGTCGACCTGACACCCGAGCAGCATGCCCGGATCAATCGTCTTGAAGCGCAGTTTGCAGTGCGGCGGCAATCGCTCGAACTTGAGATGCGCGCCGAAAACGCCCAGCTGGCGATGGCGATCGAGACCGAGCACGGCATCGGCCCTGGGGTCACAGCTGCGATCGATCGCTCACACACGACGATGGGGACGCTGCAGAAGGCGACGCTGGAGCATGTCTTTGCGATGCGCGCCGTATTGCGTCCGGACCAGGCGACGAAGTTCGATCGGGCGGTGGTGCAGGCGCTCACCGCCGACGCGCGGTGAGCTTCGACTTTAGCGGCCTATCCGACGGCGAACTCGCCGCGTTGACCTTGGCCGGTCGGCACGCCGCGTTTGCTGTGATCATGGATCGCCACCGCGCCCCGATCTACCGGCTTGTTCGCGGCCATGTCGGCGACGCCGACGAGTCGCTCGACGTGACGCAAGAATCTTTCATGGCCGCGTTTACCGCGCTGCGCCGCTACGACGCCGGGCTGCCGATGCGGGCGTGGCTGGCGCGCATCGCGCTGAACAAATGCCGAGATTGGGGCCGCCGGCGGACGGTTCGCCGGCTGTTCGGCTTCACTGCCGCGACCGCGCAGCCGATCAACGAAATGCCCGACCCCGCCGTTCCTGCCGACGCCGTCGCCGGCGACCGGGAGGAACTCGCGCTAGTCTGGGCCGCGGTAGCGCGGCTGCCGGCGGTCCTGAAGGAGCCGCTGATCCTCCACGCCATAGACGGCCGGTCGCAAGCCGAGACGGGCCATGTGCTCGGCATCAGTGAGAAGGCGGTCGAAACTCGCGTTGCACGCGCGCGGGCCCGCCTTGCGGACATTCTGCCGCGTGACTGAGGGGAGGTGGGTGGCGCTGCGTATCATGTTCGAATAGCCGGTTGGGATAGTGGCGGATGATTGAAGTCAGGGTGCGGATTGCCGCGCTGCCGCGGCGCTGGTCGACGCCATTACGTCGCGCACCAGTAACGCTGGTAATTATCGCGCTGACCGGTTGCGCAACACTCGACGTCTCTCACGATCGCCCGGCGATCGAGGCGCTGCTCGCGTCGAGAGGGGCGGCCAATCTCGGCTGGCAGCAGAACGGTGCCGCAGCGTCCGGCGCGGCGGTCGCCGAACTGCTGGCCAAACCGATGACCGTCGACAACGCCGTTCGCGTTGCGATGCTCAGGAGTCCGCAACTACTCGAAGTCTACGGGCAGCTGGGCCTTGCCCGGGCAGATGTTCTTGATGCTATTCAGGTCGCGAACCCGCACATCGGTGTTTCCAGCCTGGCGCTTGTCGGCGGGCCGGGGTCGCAGTTGACGACCGGCGTGGCGTTGCCGCTGATTGACCTACTGACTTTGCCGTCGCGATCGCGACTCGCTCACACAGATTATGAGCGGGCGCGCTACGAGGTTGCTGCCGCGATCCTCGGCGTCTCGCTCAATGTCGAATCAGCGTGGTATCGGCATGTGGCGGCGCAGCAGGTGGCGACGATGCGCAAGGCTGTTGCCGACGCACTGCGGACCTCGGCCGATCTCGCGCAGCGCTTCTACGATGCAGGCAACATCACACTGCTCCAGCTCAACCGCGAGAAGGCGGCGGCGAGTCAGGCCGGAATTGAAGCGGCACGGGCCGCGGTCGCGGCGCGGCTGGCGCGGCTCGATCTCAATACGCTGATTGGCCTGTCCGGCCCCGCGACTGGGTGGGCGGGCGAGACGGTACTATCGTTGCCGCTGGCGACCGAGGATGACCCCGCCGAACTGCAGCGACTGGCGAACGACAACAGTCTCGACCTGTTGGCGGCGCGCAAGGGGGCCATCGTCGCGGCGGGCGCGGAGGCCTTCACTCGGCGATTCCGGTTGCTGGGGGCCACTAGTGTCGGCTTCGACCG
>JBBRQR010000256.1:0-3931 GCA_038226115.1 Sphingomonadales bacterium
CATGGGCGTCACCGCCGCTGGCGGCATGGGCGTCACCGCCGCTGGCGGCATGGGCGTCACCGCCGCTGGCGGCATGGGCGTCGCCGCCGTAGGTGGCATGGGCGTCGCCGTCCTAACCCCGGTCGTGATTGCCGGGCGCGACAACGGCAAGGTCTACCTGGCCAGCGGCGTCGCGCCGGGAATGCTGGTGGTGACCGACGCGCTCGCAAAGCTGCGTCCCGGCGACAAGGTGCTGATCAAAACCCCGATCGACCGGCGAGCCGGGGCCGAGCGCAAGGTCGGCCCCGCCACATGAACTGGATCCGCGCCTTCGTCGATCGCCCGATCGCGACGATCCTGTTGACCGTCGCGATCCTTGCCGCCGGGGTCTTCGGCTATGCCCAGTTGCCCGTCGCGGCGCTGCCGCAGGTCGATTTCCCGACGATTCAGATTGGCGCGAGCCTGCCCGGCGCGAACCCGGCGACGATGGCGAGCGCAGTCGCGACCCCGATCGAGCGCCAATTGTCGACGATTGCTGGCATCGACCAGATCACGTCGAGCAGTTCGACAGGGTCGACGAGCATTACCGTCCAGTTCGCGCTCGGTCGCAACATCGACGCCGCCGCGCTCGACATTCAGTCGGCGCTGTCGGCGGTTGCCCGCAAGCTGCCGATCGAGATGACGTCGCCGCCGTCGTTCCAGAAGGTCAACCCGTCCGACCAGGCGATCCTCGTTATGGCGCTGCGCGACCCGACGATGAAGCTGTCCGACCTGCAGACGATCGCCGACACGACGATTATCCCGCGCATTTCGACGCTGGAGGGAGTCGCGCAGGTCGATGTATTCGGCAGCCGCAAGTTCGCCGTTCGCATCCAGTTCGATCCAACCAAATTATCGGCGCGCGGTTTGACGCCCGAGGATATTCGCACCGCCGTCGCCGCGGCCAACAGCAACACCGCCGTCGGCCTGATCGGCAACGGCCCGCGCAACTATATCCTCGACGCTACGGGATCGCTTAAGACCGCCGCCGATTTCACCAGCATCGTTATTGCGTACAAAGACGGCTTGCCGGTGCGTCTCGGCGACATCGCAACGGCGGTCGATTCGATCGAGAATCTGCGCGGCTCGGCGAAATTCAATGGTAACCCCGGCATTGCGATGGGCATTCGCCGCCAGCCGGGAGCCAATGTCGTCGCGATGGCCGACCGGGTGCAGGCGCTGCTGCCTTCGATCCGCGAAAGCCTGCCGGCGAACACCCATTTCGACATCATCGTTGACCGATCGCAGTCGGTACGACACTCGGTCACCGACGCCCAAACGACGTTGATCGGCACCGCAGCGCTCGTCGTCCTCGTCATCTTCCTCGTTCTCGGCGATGCGCGCGCGACGCTTATCCCGGCGATCGTCCTGCCGGTCGCTGCCGTCGGCACCTTTGCCGGGATGTTTCTTGCCGGGTTCAGCCTCGACAACCTCAGCCTGCTGGCGTTGACGCTGGCAACGGGCTTCGTCGTCGACGATGCCATCGTCGTCCTCGAAAACATCGTCCGCCACGTCGAGAACGGCGAGCCACCGCGCTCGGCCGCCGTGACGGGGACGAGGGAGATCGCGTTTACCGTCGTGTCGATTTCGGTCAGCCTTGTCGCGGTGTTCATTCCGTTGTTGTTCATGGGCGGCGTGGTTGGACGGCTGTTTCGCGAATTCGCCGTGACGATGACCATCGCAATTTTCGTGTCGGCGGTAATCGCGCTGACGTTGGCGCCGATGATCGCGTCGCGAGTGCTTAAGGGCGAGCATAACCGCCCGGGAGCGATCGCGCGCTGGTCGACACGCAACTTCGAACGCGCGCAGGCGGGCTATGGCCGCGCGCTCGACTGGGTGCTGATGCGGTCACGCGCCGTATTGATCCTGACATTCGTTTCGATCGTCGTCGCGGTGTGGGGCTTCGGCGCGATTCCCAAGGGCTTCTTTCCAACCGAGGACACCGGCAATATGTTCGTCGGCGTCGAGGTCGCTCCAGACGCCGGTTATTCGACGCTTCAGGCCAAGCAGGACGCGATTGCCAAAATCATGCTCGCCGACCCGGCGATCAAGCTGGTAAACTCGTTCACCGGAACCGGCGGTGGAGCGGGGCGTATCTTCGCGCCGATGAAGCCGCGCGCCGAACGCGACGCCGCCGAGGTCGTGCAGGCGCGATTGCGCAAGAAACTGTCGGGCATCCCCGGGGTGCAGGCCTCGCCGAACATTCCGCAGAACCTGACGCTTGGTGGGCGCCCATCATCGACTAATTTTCAGTACACGCTCCAGTCGGTCGATCAGGCGGCGCTGTTTGCCTTCGGCCAGACCTTCGAAGCACGGCTGCGCGCGACGAGCGGTTTCGAAGACGTCAGTTCCGACCTTCAGCGCGGCGCGCGGCAGGCGCGGGTCGTCATCGATCGCGACGCGGCGGCGCGCCTCGGCGTTCCCGTCCAGGCCATTCGCGACACGTTGTACAGCAGCTTCGGCACGCGCCAGATTTCGACGATCTACACCGACGTCGACAGCTATTCAGTCATCCTTGAGATTAATCCGGGCGACCAGTTAACCCCCGACAGCATCACGTCGCTATATGTCCGGGGCAACGCCAAGGATGCCGCCGGGGGAACGACGGTGCCGTTGTCAGCAGTAACGCGCGTTGTCATCGAGGGCGCGCCGCTGTCGATCAACCACCAAAGCCAGCTGCCGGCGGTGACGATCAGCTTCAACCTGACCCCCGGCACCGCGCTCAGCCAGGCCAAGACGCGGATCGAGGCGGCCGAAACGGCGCTCAACATGCCGTCGACGATCGCGGGTTCGTTTCAGGGTAACGCGCAGGCGTTCGAGGCGTCGACCAATGGCATGGGCTGGCTCTTCCTTGCCGCCGTCCTCGTTATCTACATCGTGCTGGGCGTCCTGTACGAAAGCTTTGTCCACCCGATCACCATCCTGTCGGGCCTGCCGGCGGCAGGCATCGGCGCGGTCGCTGCGCTCGCGATCTTCCACATGCCGCTCGACGTCATCGGCATCATCGGCGTCGTCATGCTGATCGGCATCGTCAAGAAAAACGCGATCATGATGATCGACTTCGCCCTCGCGGGGCAGCGCGCAAACGGCTGGACCCCGGCGCATGCGATCCGCGCGGCGGCGACGACGCGCTTCCGCCCAATTATGATGACGACCTTTGCTGCGATTGCCGGAGCACTACCGCTCGCGCTTGGGCTGGGGGCAGGCGCGGAACTGCGCCAGCCGCTCGGCGTCGCCGTCCTTGGCGGGCTGATGGTCAGTCAGGTGCTCACCCTGTTCATCACGCCGGTCGTCTACCTCGGGATCGAATCGCTCGGGGCCCGGCTGCGCCATCGCCGGACGCGGGCGCTCGCCGTGGATCACCGGGTCGCCGCCGAATGACGTTCACGTGCCAGACAACCAGTGCCGTGTAATCGACGCCGGTGGTTCTGACAGGATGGGTTCGATGATCGTGCACCGCGTGCTTCTCCCCTTCGCCCTTCTGCTCGGCAGCAGCACCGTCGCCGCGCAGGATTATGGCTATGGTCAGGGCGGTTATGCGCCGGGCTATGCTCAATCCGTCTATGATACCGACGGCCAGTCGGTTGATTCGGTCGCGGTGTTCGTCCAGCCGCTGTCGCGTTACGGGCGCTGGCTGAACAGCCGCTATGGCCGCGTCTGGGCGCCTAATGTGGGACGCGACTGGCGCCCGTATACGGTCGGCCATTGGGAAGAAGGCGCCTACGGCCAGACGTGGCGCAGCGACGAGCCCTTCGGCTGGGCGGTGTTCCACTTCGGGCGCTGGTCGTTCGACCGGCAAATCGGCTGGGTGTGGTCGCCCGATACCGTCTGGGGTCCGGGCTGGGTCGCATGGCGCGACAGCGACGACGTCACCGGCTGGGCCCCGCTGCCGCCGCAGGTCAGCTTCAGCTTC
>JBBRQR010000257.1:0-3920 GCA_038226115.1 Sphingomonadales bacterium
AACAGCCCACCGGCGAGACCAAGGCTGACGATAAATCCCGCAAACACCTGAAGCAGAATATGCCCGGCGGTCATGTTGGCGAACAGGCGGACGCTGAGCGTCAGCGGGCGCGACACGAACGAGATCAGCTCGATCAGAATGATCAGCGGCAAAAGAATAACCGGCGTCTGTGGCGGCACGAACAGCTCGAAAAAATGTAGGCCGTGCTTGGCGAAGCCGATGCCGACGCACAGCAGGAAGATGAACGCGGCAAAGGCGAAGGTCACCCAAATGTGGCTCGTGACCGCGAACGCGAACGGCAGCAAGCCGAGGATATTGGCGAACAGGATGAAGATGAACAGCGCGAAGATGAACGGGACATAGGCGCGACCCTTCGCGCCGATATTTTCATCGACCATGCCGACGATAAATTCGTGGATCATTTCGACCGCCGACTGCCACCGGCCCGGAACGATCGTCGCGCGGCGCATCCCGAGCGTCAGGAACGCCCACACGGCCACCAGCGCAACGAGCATGAACAGCGACGCATTGGTGAAAGACACGTCGTAGCCGAGCGTCGTCGCCGGAAGCATCCGGTGGACTTCGAACTGTTCGAGCTGCGGCTTGTACACGCTAATCCTCGGCTTCGGGCGGTGCAGCGGGGGGAGTCGGTTCGGCGTCGACCAGTCTCTGTTCTGCCGCGACGGCGCGAAACAAACTGATGAACCCCGCCGCCAGACCCAGCAACATAAACAGCAACAAAAACCAAGGCTTGCTGCCCAACCAGCGGTCGAGCTGCCAACCGATGGCGCTACCGACGACGGTCGTAATCACGATTTCTGCGGCAAAGCGGAAACCCTGACCCATGGCCCCCCCCGCCAGCCGAACGGGATCGACCGGAGCGTTACGCGCCTTTGCAGCGGCCAGGCGAGCCTCGAAGGTGTCGGGCGCGTCGGTCGGCGGGCGGGTCACCGGAGATCCTCGTAACGGCGGCGGGACCAGCCCCGCGCCGCTCCGACGGCACGCCGCCAAAGCGAGGCCCCTCTAGGGTCGGGGGGGTGATGTGTCAACTATTTGCCACGGCTGGTGCCCAAGCCGCAGGGCCGAGTCATTCCGCCGCCAGCAACTGCACCGCGCCGCCAAGGTCGACCGATACCAGCTGCGACACGCCCGGCTCGGCCATCGTCACGCCGAACAGCCGGTGCATCCGGCTCATCGTCACGGCATTGTGGGTGACGATGAGGAAGCGGGTGGTCGTCGTCGCCGCCATCCGGTCGAGCAGGTCGCAGAAGCGTTCGACATTGGCGTCGTCCAACGGCGCGTCGACCTCGTCGAGGACGCACAGCGGCGACGGCGTCGTCAGGAACAGTGCAAAGATCAGCGCCGTCGCCGTCAGCGCCTGCTCGCCCCCCGAAAGCAGCGACAGCGACTGGAGTTTCTTACCCGGCGGCTGCGCCATGATCTCGAGCCCGGCGGCGAGCGGATCGTCCGACTCGACAAGCGCGAGATGTGCGGCTCCGCCAGCGAACAGCGTGCAGAACAGGTCGCGAAAGTGAGCATCGACGGCGGTGAACGCGGCGAGCAGCCGAACCCGCCCCTCGCGGTTGAGCGCACCGATGGCGCCGCGCAGCCGTGCGATCGCGGTATCGAGTTCGGCACGTTCGGCGGCGGTCGCGTCGATGATCGCCGTCAGCTCGGCGAGTTCGATGTCGGCACGCAAATTGACCGGGCCGACGGCTTCCCGCGCGGCGATAAGGCGGGTGACGGTTTCGGCTAATACGGCGGGGTCGCCGCGGTCATCGACACCGAGATTTGGCGGCGAGGTGGCGAAGCGGGCACCGCATTCACCCTCGATCTCGCGACGGCGGGCGGCGGCATGGTCGGCGTCGGCTGCACTGCGGGCGCGGTTTTCACGCGCTTCGGCAAGACTTTCGGCGATGGCGCGCGCGTCGCGGTCCACAGCGGCGGCTTCGGCCTCGGCAACGGCGAGCGCATCGGCGGCGGCGGCACGCGCGGCATCGGCGGTCATCACGCGCGACGCAAGGTCGGCTTCCTCGGCAACAATCCTACTGCCGCGGTCGACACACCCGGCGGCCTCGGCGGCAACGGCGGAAGCGCGCGCAGCGAGGTCGGTGCGGTGAGCGGCACTCGCGGCCGCGCGACGATCCCAGTCAGTGCGCTCGGTTGCAATCGTCACGATGCGGGCGGCGGCGGCGGCGCGGTCGCGGACGATCGTCGCGGCGGCGGCGCGGGCCGTGGCGAGCGCCGCGCGCGCGGCTTCATTCGCCGTTCGCGCGGCGATGACGGCGGTGGCGAGGGCGGGGATACCAACGCCAATCGCGGTCGCCGCCGTGGCAGCGGCAACCTCACGCGCGAACCCGGCGGCTTCGTCGCGCAACCGCTCGATCGCGGCGGCGGTCGCCTCGGCGCGCACCGCCGCGCGGGCGGCTTCGGCCTCGGCGGTCGCCAAAGTGGTACGCGCAGAGTCGTGGTTGCGCTCAGCGACCGCACGTTGCCCACGCGCGATACGGTCGGCAGCAGCAGCAGCAGCGATGGCGGCCTCGCCAGCCGCGACCGCAGTCTGTGCGACAACGACGGCAGCGTTCAGTGCCGGCAGCTCGGCGGTGACGACAGCGAGGCGGTTGCGCGCGGTCAGCCGCTCCGCCGTCGCCGCCCCACCCGCACTCCAGTCGCGGAACCCGTCCCACCGCCACAGTCGCCCATCGTGCGTAACCAGCCGCTGGCCGGGGTCAAGGCGCAGCGCGAGCGCCGCCGCGTCAGCCGCATCGACCAGCCCGGTGGCGGCCAAGCGGCGGGCGAGAGCGGGCGGCACGGTCGCCTGTAACGCGGTTGCCCCGACGGGCAGCGATGGGCCATCGCCGCCCCCATCGATCCAGAACCTTCCCGCCGCGTCATCTGGTGCAACCCCGTCGTCAGCAAGGCCCGCCGCGACATCGTCACCGAAGGCGGCGGCAAAGGCGCGCTCCTCACCCGTGGCGACCGTGATCCGGTCGAGCAGCGTCGTCGTCGCTCCATCACTTGCAACGACTCGCATCAGCGAATTGCGTTCGGCGGTCAGCGTGGCGGCGGCGGCGCGAGCCGCGCTCAGGTCGGTGTTCGCATCGGCCCGCGCGGTTTCAGCGGTCCGCCGCGCGCCTTCCGCCGCCGCGATCGCCTGCGTCGCGGCGGCGATTGCGGCGGCAGCGGTGGCGACGGCAGCTGCGGCGACAGCGCGTTGCCCCTCGAACACTGCCGCAGTCGGCATCGGCATAGCCGCGAGCCGGTTCGCCTCGGCCTCGGCGCGCGCCTGTCGCCCCGTCGCCGCGTCGAGCACCACCGCCGCTGCGTGCGACGCCGCTGCCACGCGGGCGTGCGCCTCCATGGCTGCCGCGAGTCCCGCTTCGGCTGCTGCTGCGTCGCGCTCGACCGCCACGGTGGCAGCCTCGGTCCGCGCCAGTGCTGGCACCGCCGCGTCGAGGGTCGCGGTCAGCGCCGCTGCCTCAGCCGCAAGCCGCCCGCTCGCCATCGCCGCGTCATGGGCAAGGCCGTCCTCACGCGCACGGTCGCGGTCGATCGCCACCGCCGTCGCCGCCAATTCAGCGCGTCTGACCACGATGCGCTCGGTCTCCGCGACGAGCGCGCGCCGCGCCTGGGTAACGGTCTGCGCGGCGGCGGCGGCCACTGCTGCTGCCTCACGCCGCGCGGGCAGCGTCGTCACTAATGCCGCTTGTACCGTCGCCGCGCGAGCCGCTGCGCGCGTGGCGGCGACGACCGCGTCCTCCGCCAACTGCGCCGCCGCGGTCGCGGTGGAAGCCGCCGTCATTGCCGCCGACCACCGGGCAAAGACCAGCGCCCTTTCGGCCGCGTCGAGCGCAGTCGACACCGTGCGATAGCGTTCGGCTGCCTTCGCCGCGCGTCGCAGCCCGTTCGCCGCCGCCGTC
>JBBRQR010000258.1:0-3907 GCA_038226115.1 Sphingomonadales bacterium
CGGCGCGTTCGATGACGACCCCGGTGAGACTGCCGGGACTCGTCCCACCGAAGTCGATCCGGTCACCGACCTTCAGGCGCTTGGCGTTCTTGACGAAGCTCCACCATTCGCGGTGGTCGATCCGTTGATGGAGCGTGACGCGGATTTTGGCGTCGTGCTTCATCCCCGCGAGCTGCGCCGGGATGACGCGCGTGTCGTTGAACACGAGGACATCGCCCCGGCGCAGGACATCGGCGAGGTCGGTCATCGTGCGGTCGGTCAACCCATCGGGAGTGACGACAAGCAGGCGCGACGCATCGCGCGGGACCACCGGGCGCAGGGCGATGCGCTCGGACGGCAGATCGAAATCGAAGTCGCTGACGCGCATTCTGATACCGGTGGCGGATCAGCGGCGGCTTAGTTCGACCGCGGCGGCGCGGCGGCGGGCACCGCGACCGGCGCGATCAGGATCGGCAAGGTCGCGGTCGGCGCAGCCGCCACCGGCGCGGAAGTCGCCGTCGGCAACGCAACCTTGTCGGCGGCGATCGACGCCATGACGATCTTCGACGGATTCGCGGGCGGCTCGCCCTTTTCGATGGCGTCGACAAATTCCATGCCGGTCACGACGCGGCCCCAGACAGTATAATTGCGATCGAGTTTCAGCGACGGCGCGAGGCAGATATAGAACTGGCTGTTCGCCGAATCGACGCTCCCCGCGCGCGCCATCGCGACCGCACCGCGAACATGCGGCAGATCGTTGAATTCGGACTTGAGGTCGGGCAACTTCGACCCGCCGGTTCCCGTGCCGAGCGGGTCGCCGCCCTGCGCCATGAACCCGTCGATGACCCGGTGGAAGATCGTACCGTCGTAGAAATGCTGGCGAGCGAGCGCCTTGATCCTCTCGACGTGCTTGGGGGCAACGTCGGGCCGCATCGCAATCGTCACGCGTCCCCCGGTCGACAGGTCGAGAACCAGCGTATTTTCAGCGGTCAGCGGCGGGGCCACCGGCGGCGCGGCGGTCTGCGCGCTCGCCGCGCCGCCAAGCACGAGAGCCGTCATTGCTGTCAGGAATAAACGCATCGTCGTCCCCAGATTACTACCGACCGCCGTCATATTAGCGCGTCGCTGTCGTCACGCTGAACGTCAGCCCCCAGTTCCGCGCACGCCCCCGCGCTCGCCGACACGGGCGACGACGTCGGCGGCGATCCGTGGCGTAACGAACTTGCGAATGTCGCCGCCGTAAATTGCGATCTCCTTGACCAGCTTCGACGCGATCGGCTGGAGCGCGACATCGGCCATCAAAAACACGGTCTCGATCCGCGCATTGAGCTGCTGGTTCATCCCCGCCATCTGATATTCGTATTCGAAATCCGACACTGCGCGCAGGCCGCGAATGATGAGCTGCGCTGATTGTGCCTCGGCGAACTTCATCAGCAGCGCATCGAACGCGACGACCTCGACCGTGTCGCCGAGATCGGCGGTTTCACGCCGGACCTGCGCGACGCGCTCATCGAGCGAGAACATCGGCGACTTCGACGGGTTGGTCGAGACACCGATAATCAGCTTGTCGACGAGCTTTGCCCCGCGCCGGATAATATCCATGTGCCCGAGCGTGACGGGGTCGAACGTCCCGGGATAGACGCCGATCCGCATCAGATGGCGAACGAATTGGCGGCGGCAACCATCAGAAATCGCGCTCGATGGCGAAGCGGGCGATCGCGCGGAGGAGGTCGGCTTCGGCCCCGAAACTGTGGAGGTGGTCGATCGCCTGGTCGATCAGCATCGCCGCCTGCGTCTTGGCTCGCTCGACGCCGAGGAGCGAGACGAAGGTCGCCTTGCCCGCCGCTGCATCCTTGCCGACGGCCTTGCCGGTCTTGTCCGACGAGCCTTCGACGTCGAGCAGGTCATCGGCGATCTGAAAGGCGAGGCCGAGATCGCGGGCGTAGCCGCGCAGCGGGGTTCGCCGTTCGTCGGGGATGCGGCCCATGATCGCACCGGCTTCGAGACAGAAGCCGATCAGCGCGCCGGTCTTCAACTGTTGCAGTCGGGTCGTCGCAGCAAGGTCGAAATTGGTCTCGGTCGCGGCGATGTCCATCATCTGCCCGCCCGCCATCCCGCTCGGCCCACTCGCCCGCGCGAGTTCGAGGACGAGTTCGGCGCGCGCGCCGGGGTCGCCGTGGGTCGCCGGGTCGGCCAGAATTTCGAACGCCAGCGCATGGAGCGAATCGCCAGCGAGCACCGCCGTCGCCTCGTCGAATGCCTTGTGGACGGTCGGCTTGCCGCGACGCAGATCATCGTCGTCCATGCACGGCAGGTCGTCGTGGATCAGCGAATAGCAGTGGACGCACTCGATCGCGAGGGCGACGCGCAGCGCCCGCTCACGGTCGACATGGAACAGGTCACACGCAGCGACGACGAGCAGCGGGCGCATCCGCTTGCCGCCGCCGATCACGGCATGGCGCATCCCGGCAAACAACCGCCCGCGACCATCGGCGGGAACCGGGAGCAAGCGGTCGAAACGCTGGTCCATCGCCGTGCCGATGGCATCGAGCGCGGGCTTGAGGCTGGTCGACATCTGCATCGCGTGTTCAGCCCGCATCGAAAGGGGTGACCCCCGCTGCGCGACCATCGCCGCCGACGACGATCGCCTCGATCCGCGCGGTCGCTCCGGCCAGCTTGTCGTCGCACTGCGTTTTCAACCGCTGACCTTCGGTATAGAGTTCGATCGATTGCTCGAGCGTCGCGTCGCCCGCCTCGAGTTGGTGAACGATCTTTTCCAGCCGCGCGAGCGCGACCTCGAAGCTGAGCGGGGTTTCGTCGGGTTCCATCACGACGCGGTTGTGAACGGACGGGGGGTAAGGGTCAAGCGCGGCGGCGCGTCGATCAGGCGGCGAGAATACGCCGCTCCGCGACGATCATGTCGGCGAAGCTCGGCCGCGCGAGGATGGCGTCGAGATACGCCTTGAGTTTCGGGTGCCGTCCGGCGTCGATCGCGATTTCGAGGTGGGCCAGGTTGACGAACGGCGACGCGACGGCAAGGTCGGCGAGCGTCAGCCGGTTGCCGACGAGAAAGCCCGCACCCGGCACGACGCTTTCGAGATAATCGAGGATCGGCGGCATCTCGTTCGCCTGCGCCGCCGCGGCCACCGCCTCGTCACCGGCGACGCCCATGAAGCGCGGCCCAACGATGCGGTTGAAAAACATCTTGCCAAAGCAGCCGACCGCGATCGTGTCGGCAAATTCATCGAACCAGACGACCTTGCCGCGTTCGCGCGGGTCGGCGGGGATCAGCGCCGGATCGGGGTGTTTCGCCTCGAGATAGTGGACGATGGCGCTCGAATCGGCGAGGCTATAATCGCCGTCGGCCATCGCCGGGATTTTACCGAACGGGCTGGCGGCGACGAACGCCGGACTGCCGCCGCGCAGACCGCGAGGATCATTCTCGACCGCAACGCCCTTCTCGGCGGCAAACGCCAGCACCTTGCGGACGAATGGTGAAATCGAGCTGCCGAAGATTATCATGGCGGTCCCTTTGTCGCTGCGACCGGCCTAGCGCACTCCGGCGCGCGACACTATCGCCGGAACAGCGCGTCGCCCTGCTGCTGCGCGGTGCCGACCTCGGGCGCGGGGCCATGTTCGGCGAGGTGGGCGGCGGCGACGCGCTCGGCGTGGAGCTGCTCGATCAACTGGGCGCGCTCCTCGACGATCTTGCCTTCGTCGATATTGGTGTCGACGCCGGCCTTCTTCGCCGCCGCCAGCACGAGCACGTCGAGCTCACGCTGCGGGCACAGGCCGAGCGTGACCGGGTCCTTCGGCGTGATGTTCGTCATGTTCCAATGCGTCTTGCCGCGAATGGCGGCGATCGTCGTTTTGGTCGTGCCGATCAGGCGGCTGATCTGGTTATCGGTAACTTCGGGGTGGTTGCGGA
>JBBRQR010000259.1:0-3902 GCA_038226115.1 Sphingomonadales bacterium
AGCGCGTCGAGATATTCGGGGAAGCTTTCCCAGCCCCACGTCATGCCCTCGGCGAGCGCGGTGCCGGGGATGTCCTCGACGCCCTCCATCAGCCCGATCAGCCAGTCATGCTTGTCAGGGCGGGCGGGGGCGAAACCGACGCCGCAATTGCCCATGACGATCGAGGTAACGCCGTGCCAGCTCGACGGCCCCAGTTCGGGGTCCCACGTCGCCTGCCCGTCGTAATGCGTGTGGATATCGACGAAGCCGGGGGTGACGAGGTGGCCCGCTGCCGTGATCTCCGCGCGACCGCGGGTGGTCACGGTGCCGACGGCGGTGATGCGGTCGCCGTCGATCGCAACATCGCCGATGAAGGGCGCGCCGCCGCTGCCGTCGACGATAGTGCCGCCGCGAATAACGAGATCGTGCATGACCGACTCCCAAGGTATTTTGGCCAGCCTATCACGCGCCTTGACGCCTGACGCCGAAAAAGTGATCGTGAACAAATGCAATACAGAGCGATTCTGGCGGCGTTGATTTTGGCGGGCGCGGGGCAGGCGGAGGCGGCGGTGCATCACGCGACGGGGACGTTCGAGGTAGCAATGGCTCCGGTCGCGGGCGAGCCGACGTGGCTCAACCGCATGACGATGACCAAGACCTATGCCGGGGCGCTCGTGGCGACGGCGGCGGGCGAGTTCCTGTCGGCAGGCGACCCCAAGGCCGGATCGGCGGGCTATGTCGCCGCCGAACGCGTCGAGGGCAGCCTCGATGGCCGCCGGGGAAGCTTCGTCGTGATGCAGAGCGCGACGATGGATAAGGGTGCACCGGCGATGCGCGTGTTCGTCGTCCCCGGCTCGGGGACCGAGGCGCTTGCCGGGATCACCGGGACGATGACGATCCGGATCGAGGCGGGGAAGCATTTCTACGATCTCGATTACGAGATCGCGCCCTGAGGCAACGGCGGTGGCGCGCGCAGCGACACCATCTGGCGCGGGCGCGGCGGCGGGGCTAGAGGCGATATCATGAGCAATCAACAGACCGTCCTCGGCGACGACGCGCCACTCGAAACCCGCGACCAGCTCGTCGGGGTCTTTGCCCACGGCGAAAAACCCGTCGCCGACTGGCGGATCGGGACCGAGCACGAGAAATTCGTCTACCGCGTCGCCGACCACGCCGCGCCGAGCTACGACGAGCCGAACGGCATCCGCGACCTGCTCAAGGGCATGGAGGCGTTCGGCTGGGAGCCCGTGATCGAGGGCGACAATGTCATCGCGCTCAAGGGCGCCGACGGCGCGATCAGCCTCGAACCCGCCGGTCAGTTCGAGCTGTCGGGGGCGCCGCTGATCGACATCCACGCGACCTGCGCCGAGTCGAACCGACATCTGAAGCAATGCCGCGAAGTCGGCGACCGCCTCGGCCTCGGGTTTCTGGGGCTAGGCTTCTGGCCCGACAAGCGGCGTGATGCGCTGCCGGTGATGCCCAAGGGGCGCTACGCGATCATGCTCCGCCAGATGCCCAAGGTCGGTGGCCTCGGCGTCGACATGATGAAGCGGACGTGCACGATCCAGACCAACCTCGACTATTCGTCCGAAGCCGACATGGTGAAGAAGTTCCGCGTTTCGATGGCGCTTCAGCCGCTGGCGACCGCGCTGTTCGCCAATTCGCCGTTCACCGAAGGCAAGCCGAATGGGTTCCTCAGCTTCCGCAGCCACATCTGGACCGACACCGACCCGCACCGTACCGGCACGCTGCCGTTCGTGTTCGACGACGGGTTTGGGTACGACCGCTACGTCGACTACGCCCTCGATGTGCCGATGTACTTCGTCTACCGCGACGGTGGTTACATCGATGCGGCGGGGCTGAGTTTCCGCGACTTCATCGACGGGCGGCTGACCCCATTATACGGCGAGAAACCGACGGTCGCCGACTGGAAGGACCATCTTTCGACCGCCTTCCCCGAGGTCCGGCTCAAGGGCTATCTCGAAATGCGCGGGGCCGACGGCGGGCGCTGGGACCGGATCTGCGCGCTTCCCGCGCTGTGGGTCGGGCTGCTGTACGATGCGACCGCGCTCGATGCCGCGTGGGACCTGTGCAAAGGGTGGAGCCACGCCGACCATGCACGGCTGCGCGAGCAGGTTCCGGCGATGGCGCTGAAGGCGGCCAGCCCGAACGGCGGGACGTTGCAGGATCTGGCCAAGGAAGTGCTGAAAATCGCCGACGCCGGGCTCGCGGCACGCGCGCGACTCAACGGGGCGGGCGATACCGAGCAGGGGTTCCTCGCTCCTCTGCACGAAATTGCCGCGAGCGGCCTGACCAACGCCGACCGGATGCTCGCGGCGTATCACGGGCGCTGGGGTGGCGATGTCGGCGCGGTATATGCCGAGGACAGTTACTAACCCCGGCGCGCCGCCGCGTAGAGCGCGATCGCCGCTGCGTTCGACACGTTCAAACTCTCCATCGCGTTCGTCATCGGCAGGCGGGCGCGTTCGTCGCAGTGTTCGGCGGTGTTGGCGCGCAAGCCCTCGCCCTCGGCCCCGAATACCAGCGCGGGGCGGGTCTCGCCGAGCGCCTGTTCAAGTGTGCTCGCGGCGGTGCCGTCGAGGCCGATCCGCCAGAACCCGGCCTCGCCGATCTCGTCCATTGCGCGGGCGAGGTTGACGACGCGGGTCCACGGCACCGTCTCCATCGCCCCCGACGCGGCCTTGGCGAGCGCCCCCGACTCGGAAGGTGCGTGGCGGTCCTGGGTGACGATCGCCAGCGCGCCGAACGCCGCCGCCGAACGCAGGATCGCGCCGACATTATGCGGATCGGTCACCTGGTCGAGAATGACGATCGGGCGGCGATTGCCTTCGCTGGCGGCGAGGATGTCGCCGAGCCATGGGTTCTCCAGCGGTTCGACCTCGAGCACGATGCCCTGATGCGGCGCGTCGGCGGGAACCAGTCGGCCAAGGTCGCTCGCATCGCCATATTGGACCGCGAGACCTTTCGGAATGACGATTTCCTTGGCGACATCGTGGGTGATGTGGAGCTTGCGGAACACGCGCTCGGGGTTGTCGAGCGCGGCGAACACCGCGTGGCGACCGTAAAGTCGCGGGTAGCTGCTTTTTTGCCCGGCAGCGTTGCGGGGATGCGGTCGTCGGCCCATCGCTGAGGGCCTTAGCGTATTTTTTCGATAAGGTGAAAACGCGCGACGTCAGTCGATGCGATAGTCGATCGGTTTGAAGCTGCCGTTGTTCGATTGCAGCGCCGAACACGCGGTCAGCCCGATGACGAGGTCCATCTCCGCCGCAAACGTGATCGAATCGCCCGCCCGGCTCAGCGGCGGCGCGACGGTCAACGTGCCGGTCGTGCCGTCGATCGGGACGTTCATAAAACAGTTGAAGGCGACCGGGATCGCGTCGGGGCCGATACCGTAGGGTGCCAGCGCGGCGGCAAGGTTGCCGAAGCAGCCACGATGCGGATGCTCGTCGCCGTATATGATGCGAAATGTATCGGCGGAACACGGCGTCAGCAGAAAATCGTGTCGCCCGACGGTATCGCCGACGATCCGCAGCATGACATTCGATCGGTTCGAATAGAGCGGATCGCCGGTCGTAAGATAGATCTTGCTCGCATAGTCGAGGGTGCGACCCGACGAGATCACCTCGCCGACATCCGCGCGGCTAAAGGCGAGCAAGTCGGCGACCTGCTCGCCGCGCGGGTCGATCACTGTCAGTTGCTGCCCGGCAGCGAGGGTGAAGGCGACGGCCGAGCGCGGTTCGATCGTGTTGACGCTCATGCCGCCCGGCGTCCGCTGAACGGGCATTCCCAAGTCTCGTCGACGGCGCGCCCGCTGTACTGGCGTGCTTCCGACAACTCGCCGTGGCGTGCGAGCATCGGGTTGACCGAACCGGCGACGGCGACATCGCGGTCGAGGATCGCGG
>JBBRQR010000260.1:0-3894 GCA_038226115.1 Sphingomonadales bacterium
CGCGCCACACTGACATCGCAATCGCAACCGGGATCGAGATCAAGCCGCCGGACACAGCGATGTAGGCACCCTCAAGAAAGATCGACGGTGCATAAGCGTCAAAGGAGAACCACCACCAGAAGAAGGCGGGCGGGTAATAGACAGGCCACCCCAACACGGTGAACCAGGGCGCGCCGAGCTGCGATTGAAAACCGAGTTGCCATGCCGTCCATTGGGTCGCCGCCCAGATCATGATGAGCACGATCAGGAAGACGACGATGATCTGGCCCCAGAGAATTCTTGTTGCAGGCCTTGTTGTGTCCTTTCTCTTGGCGGAGGTGACGACGGCCTCTCGTTACAAGCCGAGATCGCGTTTTCGCCCCAAGCTCCACTCGATGCCGCCGCTGCCGCTGGCTACGCCGGAGAGATGCTGGCCGAGCTTCTTCTCGAGCGGCGGTGACCAGGGCACGAGCCGGAATCCGAGTCCGTCATCGATCATGGCGAAGCGACCCGACGCGAGGGTGAGGCGCTGGCGATAGGTGCCGGCGACCTGGTCTCCGGCGGCAGCCTTGATGTGCGGCAATCCCGTTTCCGCCGAGAGTCTGGCCCCGACGACATCCAGCTCACGCTTGCGAAGCGTGTCGAGAAGGTCACGGGCAAAGATGATGCGCTGGCCCTGCCTGCGAGCGAGACCATCGTGTGCGAGATGCTCGGCCCGCGCGCTCATGGCGTCGCGCACTTCGCGACCGAAGCCACCCATCGACATCGGCATGGCATCGCGTTCGACGAGGCGATGATCGAGCCATGTGGCGCCCGGTGCGGTGATCTGTCGGTTGAGGTCGAAGTCCGAGCGGTTGGCGAGCACAAGTGTTGGCCGTTGATCTTGAGGCCCGCCGAAGCGACGCACCTCGACGATGCCGCCGACAGGCGGGGAATGCTCGAAGGCTTCGAGGCCCCGGAACCTGATATGGTGAGCGCGGCCGTCGGTGCCGTCGATCACGGCATAAGCCTCGCCGGTCAGCTCATCGTGCAGGCCTTTGTCGACAAGGCGGCCGATGATCGGCGAACCTCGGCTTCCGGCGTCAATTACATAGTCGGCGAACCCGCGATCCTGGCCGCGCTCGGTGAAAGCGCGGTGCATGGTCTTGATGATGTCGCCGCGCATCCCGAGGTCGCGTAAGGCCCGCTCTGCCTCAAGACCCACCATCCATTCGCCGGGACTGGCCGCTGTGGCGAGGCCCATCTTCTCGAGGTGCTGGAGGCGGCCGACCATGAGACGCCGGGTCTCGGGATCGGACGCGCCGACATTCTCGGGCCGCAGGTCGATATGTCCGGTCTCATCGGCGGCGATACGGATCTCGACGTCGAGACGCGTCCAGCGCTCTGCAGAAATCTCCTTCGCAAGCGCGTTGCTGATTTCGTGCTCGGGCTTTGGACCGAGTTCGATGGAGACTAAATCCTCGGCGCGCGAACGCAGGCCGCGGCTGATATAGTCGCGCGAGATCACAAGATCGGCGCCCGCCTGATCGACGCCGCGCACGATGAGATGAACGTGCGGGTTGTCAGTGTTCCAGTGATCGACGGCCACCCAGTCGAGCCGCGTACCGAGGTCGGCTTCCATCTGCGTGGCCAGATCACGGGTGAAGGCCCGCAAGTCTGTCATCTCGCCGGCGTCTTCGGGCGAGACGATGAAGCGGAAATGATGGCGGTCGTCCTTGCTCCGCTCGGCAAAAGCGATGTCGTCGGCACGGTCGTTACCGGCGTCGAACATGACAGCCTTCTCCCCGTCGCGGGTGACACCGTCGCGCTTCAGATAGGACAGGTGAGCGGCAAGTGGCGCTGAACGAAAAGCCCGACCTTGATGACGGGCGATGCGGGCTTTGACCACGACGCGGCGGGAGGAACTGAACAGGCGTGCCCGGCTGAAGCTGATCCGTCCGCGCCCAAAACTGGAGCGGCCATAGCTGGAAGCGCCTCTGCCTGGAGATGATTGCCCGGAGGTATGACCGGCTCTCTTGGCGGCACGCAGCACCTGGTTGATGAAGCTTTTCTGCTTTGGCGCACGGGTGCTGCGGATGCGCCCTGGCCGAACACGGAAATCGTTGTCGCCCTTGCTCATGACAGGCCTTCCGAAAGGCCCGATTGACGTACAGTGCCGGAACCATCGTTGAATTCATGGGGAAATATCCAATGAGCGGCACGCTCCCCGACCGAACGGCACGCCGAAACACACGCCATTTCAATGGCTTGTGGTTCGACAGGCGAGCCGCTTTTATCTAGCCGTCGGTTGGTCGTACTGCCCTTCCTGACCCAACCCCATGCCTGTCTCCCGCCATGACGCGCCATTCCCGCCGATCCTGCGAATGTGTGCATCACAGACCTCCAGAGCCGGATCGCGCCACGAACAGGCCATTCGCCTGCGGTGCGATGCCGGAAACATCGCGTGCCGACACGGCCTCCAGTGCGACATTGGATGGGCGGTCCGATTGCGCAGGATTGGTAGCGGACGTGCGCTCGCTGCGTGCGACGAACAGCGGCGCAGTGGTCCAGCTTATGCGCGCTACCGTTGGCGTGACGACGGGTTCGCCGACCTCGCCGTCGCTAACTGACGGCGCGAGCGTGGCGACATAGGCGCGGGTTTCAGCAGGCAGTGCGCGGGCGCCTGCGAGAGAGTTTTCGTAGCGGCCGGGGCCGGCATTGTAGGCAGCAAGGAAGCCGGGCGACCCGTAACGGTCGTACATTTCGCGCAGGTAAGCCGCACCTGCGAGGATATTGTCGTGCGGGTCGAACGGGTCGTTACCAAGACCGTGACGGTCACGCAGGTTCGACCAGGTGGCGGGCATGATCTGCATCAAGCCCATCGCGCCGACGGGTGAGATGGCCCGCTCGTCCCCGCGACTTTCAACGTGCATGACGGCGCGTATCCACGCGACGGGAACGCCAAAACGCTGTGCAGCTTCCGCGATATGGGCGGCGTAGCGATCGACCGCTGTGAGACGGCTCACGCTCGCGTCACGAGCCGATGCAGGTAGCGCCGGTACGACGGTCGAAAGGATGCCGGAAAGGAGGAGGAGTGCAGCCCTGTGGGTGGTGCGCGGACGTTCACGGGGAGCCGCATGGTGCGGCCGGTTGCGTGAGACTGTCATCGGCTCAGTCCCGCTCGCCGCGCTTTTGAGGGCGGTTCCAGGTCAGCACCCACGCGCTCTTGTCGTCGCCGGACTGGAACAGGTTGGCGCGGATCGGCTGCGTGAAGACGGGATCGTCAAGCAGCAACGAGACGTATTCACCGGCTTTCTCGCCAGTACGTTTCCAGGCGGCGCCAATTTCTGGGCCAACTTCCGGACCGTCGTCAGACCCAAGATGGATGCGGTAATCGGGCGCATTCGGGGCGTCGGATGGATCGGCGGGTGTGAGAACCAGTTCGGCAGCGAGCGTGAGGGTTCGGATGTTGCCGGAATAACCGGATTTGGTGCGGGTGAACTGACCGATCTGCGTCATGGGAAGGCTCCTTTCGTTGCGGTTGATGAGAGGTTGGCGCGCCAGTCACCGCGTTCGTGCGCGCCATTCGAAGCGGTCATCGCCGTCTTCGTCGGTGTAGAGCGGGACAGCGCGGCCGATGATCGAAGCGGTAGGGATTGGCCCGAAATACCGCCCATCGAGGCTGTCGTGGATTTGGGCATTCATGAGGAAAATCTCGCTTGTCGCGATGCGGCGACAGCCCTGCCAGATGGGCAGAGCGCGCCCGATCCGATCCCGCTCCAGCGCGTCGCCCATAGGAACGCCGTCAACCGTGACGGTGCGTCCGCTGCGACAGACTTCTTGTCCGGATATGCCGGCGACGCGCTTCATCAACGGGACGCCGCGCGGCAGATAACCGCGCTCGGCGAGGAAACTCGACAACGGCTCGGGTGCATC
>JBBRQR010000261.1:0-3863 GCA_038226115.1 Sphingomonadales bacterium
AAGACCGTGCGCGGCATTGCCGACACCGCCGTCGGCGATGTGCTCGGGTGGCAGTTCGTCGGGGCTGCGGTCGGCGGTCTGCTCTGGGGCTGGATCAGCGACCGGCTCGGGCGCCGTCGCGCGGCGCTCGGGTTTGTCCTCGCCGCAGCGATCATCCCGGTTTATCTGTTTGTGCCGCTGTCGTTCGCGCTGCTGCAAATCGTCGGCTTCGGCTACGGCGTGGCGTTGTCGTGCAGCGCGATCTGGGGGCCGTGGCTGTCTGAGCTTTACCCGCCGCACTTGCGCTCGACGGCGGCATCGATCTTCAACTGGGGACGCGTCATCAGCATGACCGCGCCAATCATCACCGCAGCGCTGGTGCCGGTCTGGGGGATGGCACCGGTGATGATGCTCGCGTCGGTCGCCTTCGTCGCGGCTGCGATCATCTGGTTCCGGCTCCCCGAAACGGTCGTGGCGAGCGCGGTCGCATGATCCCGGCGACACCATTTTGACGGCGCCGGTGCAACGCTCCGCATCTGTGCGCGGGAAAGATGTGCGGGCAACCGGGGGTACCTCATACGATGTCGCGCGCCGCGCTGGAGTGTCACAAAGTGCTGTCTCGCGGTGCTTCCGCGCCGGCGCCTCGGTCGCGCCGGCGACGCGGGCGCGCATTGTCGCTGCTGCGAACGAGCTGGGCTACCGGCCCAACGCCATCGCGCAAAGCCTGATTACGCGGCGATCGGGGATGGTCGCGGTCATCATCTCCAACCTGACCAACCTCTATTACCCCGAAGTCCTCGCCGAGCTGACGCAGCGCCTGTCGGAACGCGGCGCACGGGTACTGTTGTTCGCGCTTCAGGCGGAAAGCGATATCGATGGCGCGCTCGATCAGGTCTGGCGCTATCAGGTCGACGGCGCGATCGTCGCCGCGCGCTTGTCATCGGCGCAACTGCTCGCGTTCGCGGCGCGGGGCACAGCGCTCGTATTGTACAACCGGGCAAGCGACGATGCCCCGGTCGCGTCGGTCAGTTGCGAATTCGCGGCGGGTGAATTGCTGTTGGTCGACGGCATGATCGCCAGCGGCTGCACCCGGTTCGCCATCATCGGTGGCCCCGAGGATTCATCGGTCGGCGAGGCCCGCGTCAACGGTGCGCGTGACCGATTGGCACTGGCGGGACTGACGACTGTGCCGATCGACCGAGGCGATTTCTCGTATGAAGGTGGGCACGCGGCGGCGCACCGGTTGCTCGCGCGCCACCGGCTCGATGCGATCATCGCCGCGAACGACGTCATGGCGCTCGGGGCAATGGACGCGGCGCGGCTCGATCTTGGCCGCGCCATCCCCGAAAGCCTGTCGATTGTCGGTTTCGACGGCGTCGCCCCAGCAAAATGGCGCAGTTACAATTTGACGACGGTGCGTCAGCCCGTCGGACGGATGACGGCGGCAGCCGTCGCGATGTTGTTCGAGCGGATCGACGATCCACACCTCGGGGCCGAGCGCCGTCTTTTTTCAGGTGACCTGATCGTGGGGAACACCGCTCGCCTGTCCCGATGAACCACGAGGAACCGCAATGTCCGATCGCATCTTGACCACCCACGTCGGGTCGCTCCCCCGATCGCAGGCGGTCACCGACCTCGTTTTCGCGGTCGAGCGCGGCGAGGGGGTCGACGGCGCGATATTCGATGCGACGATCGCTGCTGCAGTCGACGAGGCCGTACGAAAGCAGGTGGCGGCCGGAATCGACCTCGTCTCCGATGGCGAAATGTCGAAGATCTCGTACGCGACGTACATCAAGGACCGGATCACCGGGTTCGACGGCGATTCGCCGCGAACTGCCCCTGCGGACCTCGAGGACTTTCCCAGCTTTCTCGAGCGGCAGGCCAAGGGCGGCGGCACGCCGACCTACCGGCGACCCAAGTGCGTTGGCCCGGTTGCGCCCAAGACGCTCGCGCCGCTCGAGGACGATCTCCGTCACATGGCAGCGGCGCTTGCCGCGCATTCGGCGGCGGGCGGGTTCATGAACGCCGCCTCGCCCGGCGTGATCGCGCTATTCCAGCCGAACGAGCATTATGCGACGCAGGACGACTATCTGGAGGCGCTCGCCGAGGCGATGCGGCCCGAATACGAGGCGATTGTCGCGGCGGGGCTGATCCTCCAACTCGACAGCCCCGATCTCGGGCTCGGGCGGCACATGATGTACAAGGAACGCAGCGACGCCGACTATCTCATGCTGATCGGCGGCCACGTCGACGTCCTCAACCATGCGCTCCGCAACGTCGCTGCCGACCGCGTCCGGATGCACGTCTGTTGGGGCAATTACGAAGGGCCGCATACGCACGACGTCGAAATGGGCGTGATCCTGCCGACGCTGATGAAAGCGAAACCCGGCGGCCTGTTGTTCGAAACGTCGAACCCGCGGCATCAGCACGACTGGAATTACTTCGTCGAGATGATCGACCTGATCCCTGACGACAAGGTTTTGATCCCGGGGGTGATCGACAGCACGACTAATTTCGTCGAGCATCCGCGCGTTGTCGCCGAACGCATCGAACGCTTTGCCGCGATCATCGGGCGCGATCGCGTCGTCGCCGGCACCGATTGCGGCTTTTCGACCTTTGCCGGCTTCGGCGCGGTCGATCCCGAAATCGTCTATGCCAAACTCGCAACTCTGGCCGAAGGCGCTGCATTGGCGAGCAAAAAATTATGGAGCTGAAGGCGCGCATCGCTGCCGGTGACACGTTGCTCGGCACCTTCATCAAAACGCCGCACCCGCACATTATCGAGGTGCTGGCGACGTGCGGGCTCGACTGCCTGGTCCTCGACGCCGAACATGCGCCATTCGACCGGCGCGATCTCGACCAGTGCCTGATGGCCGGTCGCGGGTCCGTCCCGATGATCGTCCGCACCCCCGACGCCTCGGCGGAAACCATTTTGAATGCGCTCGATTGCGGGGCGTCGGGTGTCCTCGTGCCCCATGTGCGCTCGGTCGACGAAGCGCGGGGTGTTGCGGCTGCCGCTCACTATGGCAGCGGGCGCGGCTATGCGGGGTCGACCCGTGCGGCGCGTTACGGCCTCGCCGCGATGACCGAACACAAGCGCCACAGCGCGGCGATAACCACCGTCATCGCGCAGATCGAAGACGCCGAGGGGCTCGACGATATCGCGGCAATCGCGGCGGTCGCGGGGATCGATGCACTGTTCATCGGGCGGATCGACCTGACGATTTCGCTGGGGTGCGACAGTCCCGACGATCCGGTCGTCGTCGCTGCGTGCGAGCATATCGTCGCCGCGTGCGTCGCGGTTGGCCGACCTGTCGGCATGTTTCTTTCGCGCGTCGGCGACGTGCCCGAGTGGCAGGCCCGAGGCGTGCGCCTATTTCTCTTGGGGTCGGACCACGGCTTCTTGCGCAGCGGCGCGGCGGCAATGCGCACCGCGGCGGGCCTTTAACACTCGAGCGTCGGGCTGCGCAGTTGAACGGCGGCGGCAAGCGAGTCGATGAGCGTTTCGTCTTCGACGATGCGACCATCGCTGAACCGCACCATCGTGCTGCCGATCAGGCGAATTCGGGCACCGCCGGGTGGAACACCGAAAGCTTCGGCGCTGTGGTGACCATGCAGTCGCCACAACAACGCCGCGTGATCGCCGTCGACGACGGCATCCTCAAACAGCAGCACGGCGTCGTCGAACCTGGCGATCAGACGCATGATCCACGCGCCGAGCGCCGTGCGATCGCCGCCCGCGCCGTCCGGGCCGGTCCAGTCGACATCGGCATCCCATAGCGGCGCAAGCGCACCGGGGTCGCGTCCGTTCCACGCACGGTGCATCGCATCGGCCAGCGGACGGATCGCAGCGGGAAGACCCGGTGGCAGCAGCGCTTCGCCGC
>JBBRQR010000262.1:0-3860 GCA_038226115.1 Sphingomonadales bacterium
AATCGAGGACCGAGCGCTGAAATTCGGGCAATTCGTCGAGGAACAGGACGCCCAAGTGCGCGAGGCTGACCTCGCCCGGTCGCGCCCGCGCGCCGCCGCCGACCAGCGCGGGCATCGACGCGCTGTGGTGCGGGCTGCGGTACGGGCGCGTCCGCCGCAATTTGCCGCCCTCAAGCTCACCCGCCATCGACGCGACCATCGACACTTCGAGCGCCTCGGCCGGTGTCAGGTCGGGGAGGATGCCGGGGAGTGCTGCGGCCAGCAGCGACTTGCCCGACCCCGGCGGCCCGCTCATCAGCAGATTATGCCCCCCGGCGGCGGCGATTTCGAGCGCGCGCTTGGCCGTCTCCTGCCCCTTGACCTCGCCCAAGTCGGGGCCGGTGCGGACAACCTCAGCACTGCTCCGCACCGGCGGCGACAGCAGCTGCGTCCCCTTGAGATGGTTGAGCAGCGACAGCAGGTCGGGGGCGGCGATGACGTCGACGTCGCCCGCCCATGCCGCCTCGCCGCCCTGGCTCGCGGGGCAGATCAGCCCGAGATCGGCCCCCGCCGCGAACAACGCCGCGAGTAGCACCCCCGGCACCGGCGCGATCCGCCCGTCGAGGCCGAGCTCGCCGACGACGATGAAGCCGCTCAGCATCTCGGCATCGACCACCCCCATCGCGGCGAGCAGCCCGACGGCGATCGCAAGGTCGTAGTGCGACCCCTCCTTGGGCAGGTCGGCGGGGGACAGGTTGACGATGATCCGCTTCGGCGGCAGCGCCAGCCCGATCGCGTCGAGCGTCGCCTGCACCCGCTCGCGGCTCTCCTTGACCGCCTTGTCGGGCAGCCCGACGATGATGAAGTTTGCCTGACCCCCGGTGACCTGCACCTGCACATCGACCGCGCGCGCCTCCAGACCGAGGAACGCAACCGTCCCGACATGTGCGACCATTAATTTGCCCCCAAATACGGCTGCCGTTGTAGCGGCAGCGTGCGGCGTCGGGCAATCGGCGACCGCGCGGGCGCGCCGAGTCGCGGTGTAGGATGTGTCAGGCGCACTGGACAAAGTTGACGAAAGTCGTGGCACGCAGGGGGTCGCCACACCCCGCCGCCGCGCCCCGAACGCGTCAGGGTCGTTGGGTGCGGGCAAGAGGCGGTCATGGTGGCAAGGCTGACACCGAAGCCGCGTGTAGGACAGCGTTATTTATCGCCCGCACGGCATCGCGAAAGGTCCGCTTGCGCCCCATACTTGACGTTACGGCCAGCGAGGATCGCTGCCACGTGGCACGTTGAACGCTAACGTTCCTCCAACTTCTAGGCTCACTGTTGACACAACCCCCGCCCGTGCCATGAAGTTGCGCCGGGGAACGGGGGGAAACATTTTGGAAGTTAACGATAAAAAATGCCCTCAGTGCGCGGAGGCGGTAAAAGGTGAGGCTAAGGTTTGTCGCTTTTGCGGTTACACCTTCGGAAACGTCGCCGCGTCCAATCACGGCGGCTCGCCATTGCCTACCAAGCGGAAGGCATCGGGCAAGGGTGCTTGATAGGCCTGGGCATCCTAGTCGCTTTTGTGATTATCGTATTGCTTGGTTCGAGTGAAAAGACCGCGTCGTCAAACAAGGCGGCAAGTGACATTACAGGCGGTAACACTAGTGTAGCAAATGAGGCGTCCGCGAGCGCCCCGAGTGTGGGACTTTTCGGCCCTGCGGCCAACGCAGCGCGTAGTGCTCAGCAGTATCTCGACATGACCGGCTTCTCACGTCGAGGACTAATTCATCAGCTCTCATCCAACGCTGGCAACGGGTATAGCGTCGCGGATGCCACGACGGCGGTAGATAGCCTGACGGTAGACTGGAACGAACAGGCGGCGCGTTCAGCTAAACAGTATTTAAATATGACTGGATTTTCCTGCAGCGGACTAATCCATCAGCTATCGTCTGATGCTGGGGATAAGTACACCAAAGCTCAAGCAACGTTCGGAGCCAAACAGGCGGGAGCCTGCTAATAGCGGAAGGGCGGCTCCCCACCACAAAGCGCCATTCACCGCCGCCCTACTCATGCCACAGCCGCCTGCTATCGTTGCACGATGTTGCGCTGCCTCCCCGCCCTCCTCCTTCTCGCCGCCTGCACGCCCGCGCCGTCGCATCGCTTCACCGCCGTTGCCGTGACGACGCCGAGCCCCGATGGGCGGGCGGTCGCGGCGTTGGTGTGGGACGAGCATGGCCCCGGTAAACCGCATATCTCGGGGGTCGTCGTCGTTGCGCGCGGGGCGGACCCGCGTGACGGCGATCCGGTCATCGTGACGAGCGACGATTTCGCGCCGATCGCGGTCGCGTGGGACGGCGCAGCCGCGCTGACGCTGCGCCTGCCGTGCGGGCGGTGGTCGAGCCTCGCCAATCATGCGATCGTGGCAGGGCAGACAATCACGATTACAGCGACGCCGCCGCGCGGCTGCTATGTCGGGCGCGACGGGCGCGGGGCGCTTCCCGGGCCGGGCATCTGATTGACTTGGCGCGGACACGCGGTTATGCGCCCTCCCTTGATTTCGGCCAGCAATGGGCCGCCTGAGGAATGAGCGATGAAGCGGACCTATCAACCGAGCAAGCTGGTGCGCGCGCGCCGTCACGGGTTTCGGGCGCGGATGGCGACGCCGGGCGGGCGCAAGGTGCTGGCGAACCGTCGCGCCAAGGGCCGCACGAAGCTGAGCGCGTAACCCGCGCCTTCACCGTCATCGCGGCGCGCAAGGATTTCGTTGCCGCCAACGCTGGCAAGCGCGCCCCGACCCCCGGCTTTGTCCTTCTCGTCCGGGTTCGCGGTAAAAATCTTGGTGAAGTTTCCGTAGGCGTCCGCGCCGGTTTCACCGTCACGAAGAAAATCGGCAATGCGGTTGTCCGCAATCGGTTGAAGCGTCGGCTCCGCGCCGCCGCCCGCGCCGTTCTGCCGGTCGCCGGGATCGCCGACGCCGATCATGTCCTGATTGGGCGAACCGAGGGGCTGACGCGCGACTTTGCCACCCTCAAGGATGACCTCGCCCGGGCGCTGCGTCGATGCGCGGGGTGAGTGCCGTGCAGGTCGTGCGCCGGGGGCTGATCACGGCGCTGACGGCTCCGATTCGGATGTATCAGGCGGTGCTGTCGCCGCTGATGCCGCCGTCGTGTCGTTTCACGCCGTCGTGTTCGACCTATGCGCTCAAGGCGATCGAGAGGCATGGTCCGTTCCGGGGCGTGTGGCTCGGCACGAAACGCATTTGCCGCTGTCACCCCTGGGGTGGCTCGGGCTATGACCCTGTTCCCGACGCCTGAACCTCCCTACATGGCGCGTGACCCAGCGAAAGACCGTTCGTGACCGACCAGCGTAACATGATCCTCGCCGTCGTGCTGTCGGTGCTCGTCATCATCGGGTGGACCTTCGCGTCCGACCGTTTCCTGCCCAAGGAACCGCCCCCCGTGGTGGCGACGCAAGCGACGGGGCCGCTCGCAACCCAACCCGCCAACCCGCTGGCGGTCGCTCCCGACGGCGCGGTCGTTCCGGCGGTTGGCGGCGCGGGGCAGTTGCGCGACCGCGGCGCGGTGCTGCGCGAGACGCCGCGTGTCGCGATTGTCACGCCGCGCCTCAGCGGTTCGATCAACCTCAAGGGCGCGCGGATCGATGATCTGATCCTCAAGGGCTATAAGGAGACGATTACGGCGGGGTCGCCCGATGTTCGTCTGCTCGCGCCGAGCGGGGCGCTGGGGGCCTATTTCGCGGGCTTTGGCTGGAGCGGGACCGACGCACCGCCCGCCGATGCGCTGTGGACCGCGAGCAGCGACCGGCTGATTCCCGGCGCGCCGGTGACGCTGACGTATACCACGCCGCAGGGGAGCAAGTTCGAGATCGGC
>JBBRQR010000263.1:0-3853 GCA_038226115.1 Sphingomonadales bacterium
CGCGTCGCAGTGTTGCGGCGCGGCGTCGTCGCGCATCGCTTCGCCGAGCGCGCGGTAGAGGCCGTCGATCGACAGGAAGGCGAGGCTGTCAACTTTGATATAGTCGCGCATCCGGGCGACATCCATGTTGGCGGCGAGCAGCTTCGAGCGTTCGGGCGTGTCGACGCCGTAGTAACAGCTGTGGCGCGTTGGCGGGCTGGCGATCCGCATATGGACCTCCTCCGCCCCTGCATCGCGGAGCATCTGAACAATCTTGAGGCTCGTCGTGCCGCGGACGATCGAATCGTCGATCAGGACGATCTTTTTGCCGTTGATCAGCGCGCGGTTGGCGTTGTGCTTGAGTTTGACCCCCAAATTGCGAATCTGGTCGCCGGGCTGGATGAACGTCCGTCCGATATAGTGGCTGCGGATGATGCCGAGTTCGAAAGGGATACCGGCGGCCTGCGCGAAGCCGATCGCGGCGGGGGTGCCCGAGTCGGGGACGGGGACGACCATGTCGGCCTCGACCGGGCTTTCGCGCGCGAGTTCGACGCCGATCTGCTTCCTCACCTGATAGACGCTCGAGCCATCGACGACCGAATCGGGGCGGCTGAAATAGACGTGCTCGAAGATGCACGGGCGCGGGCGCTGAACGCCGAACGGGCGGAGCGAGCGCAGGCCGCGCTTGGTGATGACGATCAGCTCGCCGGGTTCGACCGAGCGGAGGAAGGTCGCGCCGACGACATCGAGCGCGACAGTTTCGGACGCGAGGATATAGCTGTCGTTCAACCGCCCGAGCACGAGCGGGCGGACGCCCAATGGGTCGCGGCAGGCGATCATCCCCTCGCCGGTCAGGCACAGCAGGCTGTACGCGCCCTCGACCTGCTTCAACGCATCGATGAACTTGTCGAGCAGGGTGCGGTAGGTGCTGGTGGCGACGAGGTGGATGATCACCTCGGTATCGCTCGTCGACTGGAAGATCGACCCGCGGCGGACGAGCTCGCGGCGCAGCTTGACCGCGTTCGAGATATTGCCGTTGTGGCAGATTGCAAAGCCACCCGATTGCAGCTCGGCGAACAGCGGCTGGACGTTGCGCAGCGCGGTTTCGCCGGTGGTCGCATAGCGGTTATGGCCGATCGCGATGTCGCCCTTCAGCCGCGCCATGACCGCGTCGGAATCGAAGTTGCCCGCGACATGGCCCATGGCGCGGTGGGTGTGAAAGTCGGTGCCGTCGAAGGTCGTGATCCCCGCCGCCTCCTGCCCGCGATGCTGGAGCGCGTGGAGGCCCAATGCGGTCAGCGCCGCCGCGCCGTCGGCCCCATAGACGCCGATAACGCCGCATTCCTCGTGAAGGTGGTCGCCGTCGTGATCGAAGGGATTGGTCGTGAAGTCGTCCATCGGGACTCCCCTGCGTGGCGGCTTGCGCGGCATATAGGGATGGGCGCACGATGTGTCTCCCCCGGACGCGTCACGAAACTGCAATAGGAGCAACAATGACCGATCTGGCTCGCGAGACCGGGACCGTCCTCGACCCGAAATGGGACGATCGCGGGCTGATCCAGACCGTCACGACCGACGCCGCGAGCGGAGAAGTCCTGATGGTCGCGCACATGAACGCGACTGCGTTAGCCGCTACGCTGGCGACCGGCGAAGCGCATTACTGGAGCCGGTCGCGGCAGGAAATCTGGCACAAGGGGGCGACATCGGGGAATACGCAGGCCGTCGTCGATCTGCGGATCGACTGCGATCAGGATGCGGTGTGGTTGCGCGTGCGTCCGGCGGGACCGGCGTGTCATACCGGGGCGCGGTCGTGCTTTTACCGTACGGTGGCGAGCGACGGGTCGCTTGCGGTTGACGTTAGCGGCACCTAAAGCTCATCCATGCTCGACGCGCCCGCCTTCGCCCATGTTGCCGTGCCGCCGCCGCCGTGTGGGGCGGAGGCGTTTACGATTACCGACCTGTCGACCGGGTTCAACGTCACGCCGCGCGCGATACGCTTTTACGAAGATCAGGGGCTGATCGCGCCCGAGCGGCACGGCCAGAACCGCGTCTATTCGCGCCGCGACCGCAACCGGCTGGCGTGGATTTTGCGGGCGAAGAACGTCGGCTTCAGTCTGGCCGAAATCCGCGAGATGATCGACCTGTACGATCTGGGCGACGGGCGGGTCACCCAGCGCCAGGTGACGCTCGACAAATGCCGTAACCGCATCGCTTTGCTCGCCGAACAACGGGCAGACATCGACGCGACGATCGAGGAACTGCAATCGTTCTGCGGGATCGTTGAGACGCAGCTTGCCGGACCCGAAAGTCAAAACTGATGCCGACCTATCGCGCGCCCGTCAAAGATACGCAGTTCGTGTTGTCGGCGGTCGTTGGCCTCGACAAATATTCGAACCTGCCGGGATTTGCCGATGCGACGCCCGATACCATCGCTGCGATCCTAAGCGAGGGAGCGAAATTCTGCGAAAACGTCCTCGCGCCGATCAACCTGTCGGGCGATCAGGAGGGCTGCACCCGCCACGCCGACGGCTCGGTCACCGCCCCCGCCGGATTCAAGGCAGCATATGATCAATTCGTCGACGGCGGCTGGGGGACGCTGACCGCCGACCCCGAACATGGCGGGCAGGGGTTGCCGCACGTCGTCGGCACCGCGATCGCCGAATATATGTCGAGCGCGAACATGGCGTTCTCGATGTATCCGGGCCTCAACGAAGGCGCGCAGGCGGCGATCCGCGCGGTCGGTTCGGACGCGCAAAAGGCGACGTATCTGCCGAAGATGGTCGAAGGCCGCTGGACCGGCACGATGAACCTGACCGAGCCGCAGTGCGGGACCGATCTCGGCCTGATCCGCACCCGCGCCGAACCGCAGGCCGACGGCACGTACAAGATCACCGGCACCAAGATCTTCATCTCGGCGGGCGAGCACGACCTGTCGGACAATATCATCCACCTCGTGCTGGCGAAGACGACCGGCGCGCCCGACAACGTCAAGGGCATCAGCCTGTTCATCGTGCCGAAGTTCCTCGTCGACGACGACGGGGCGCTGGGCGCGCGCAACGGCGTCGTCTGCGGATCGATCGAGCATAAGATGGGCATCCACGCCAACGCGACGTGCGTGATGAACTACGACGGCGCGACCGGCTATCTGATCGGCGAGGAGAACAAAGGCCTCCGCGCGATGTTCATCATGATGAATGCCGCCCGCCTTGGCGTCGGGGTCCAGGGCCTCGCGCAGGGTGAGGTCGCGTATCAGAATGCCGCCATCTATGCCCGCGACCGGGTGCAGGGGAAGGCGCTCGGGATCGTCGCCAACGCTGCTCCGATCCCGCAGCCGACGAGCAAGGCCGACCCGATCATCGTCCACGCCGACGTTCGCCGGATGCTGATGGACGGGCGCGCGTTCAACGAAGGCGCGCGCGCGCTGATCCTGTGGGGCGCGCTCCAGGTCGACCTCAGCCACAAAGCGGCCACGCCCGACGAGCGCCAGACCGCCGACGATCTGATCGGGCTGCTGACTCCGGTTATCAAGGGCTATTGCACCGACAAGGGTTATGACATCGCGACGGCGTCGCAGCAGGTGTACGGCGGGCACGGCTATATCACCGAATGGGGGATGGAGCAGTTCGTCCGCGACGCGCGCATCGCCCAGATCTACGAAGGCACCAACGGCATTCAGGCAATGGACCTCGTCGGGCGCAAGTTGGGCCAGAACGGCGGACGCGCACTGCGAGCGTATCTCGCCCTGCTCGCCGAGACGATCGCCGACGCGAAGGGCGATGTACGACTGGCCCCGCTCGCGGGTGGGCTCGAAAAAGCCAGCGGCGAACTGCAGGCGGCGACCGGTTGGCTGATCCAGAACGGGCTGTCGAACCCC
>JBBRQR010000264.1:0-3829 GCA_038226115.1 Sphingomonadales bacterium
CGCCGACGTTCGCCGGATGCTGATGGACGGGCGCGCGTTCAACGAAGGCGCGCGCGCGCTGATCCTGTGGGGCGCGCTCCAGGTCGACCTCAGCCACAAGGCGGCAACGCCCGACGAGCGCCAGACCGCCGACGATCTGATCGGGCTGCTGACCCCGGTGATCAAGGGCTATTGCACCGACAAGGGCTATGACATCGCGACGGCGTCGCAGCAGGTGTACGGCGGCCACGGCTATATCACCGAATGGGGGATGGAGCAGTTCGTTCGCGACGCGCGCATCGCGCAGATCTACGAAGGCACCAACGGGATTCAGGCAATGGACCTCGTCGGGCGGAAGTTGGGCCAAAACGGCGGGCGCGCGCTGCGGGCGTATCTCGCGCTACTGGCGGAGACGATCGCCGACGCGAAGGGCGATGTACGACTGGCCCCGCTCGCGGGTGGGCTCGAAAAAGCCAGCGGCGAACTGCAGGCGGCGACCGGTTGGCTGATCCAGAACGGGCTGTCGAACCCCGACAATGCCGGGGCGGCGGCAACGGCGTATCTTCATTTGATGGGCATCGTCGCGCTGGGGCAAATGTGGGTGGTGATGGCGAAAGCCGCTTATGCCGCGCTCGACGCCGGCGCATCGGATATGGCGTTCTTCGAGCATAAACTGATCACCGCGCGTTATTTCGCCGAACGTTTCTTCCCCGATTGCGGCGCGCTCCGGCGCAAACTCGAGGCCGGGGCGGAAAGCCTGATGGCGCTGCCCGCCGAAGCATTCTGACCGAATAATCTTTGGGAGACGAACCATGGCCGAAGCACTGATCTACGACGCGGTCCGCACCCCGCGGGGCAAGGGCAAGAAGGACGGCAAGCTCCACGAGATCACGCCGGTTCAGCTCGCGACACAGGTGCTGCAGGCGGTTCGCGATCGCACCGGCATCGACACTGCCGACGTCGATGATGTCGTGCTCGGCTGCGTCGCACCGGTCGGCGAGCAGGGCAGCGACATCGCGCGCACCGCCGTCCTCAACGCCGATTATGCCGAAAGCGTCGCGGGCGTCCAGATCAACCGCTTCTGCGCGAGCGGCCTCGAAGCGGTCAACATGGCCGCCGCCAAGGTTATCAGCGGCGAGGCGATGTTTGCCATCGGCGGCGGCGTCGAAAGCATGAGCCGCGTGCCGATGGGGGCCGACGGCGGCGCGTGGCCGATGGACCCGGCGGTCGCGTACAAGACGTATTTCATGCCGCAGGGCATCGGGGCCGATCTGATCGCGACCAAGTACGGCTTCAGCCGCGCCGACGTCGACGCGTACGCGATGGAAAGCCAGCGCCGCGCCGCTCGCGCATGGAGTGAGAATCGCTTCAAGAACTCGGTAATCGGCGTCAAGGATGTCATCGGCGAAGTCGTCCTCGCCCACGACGAACATATGCGCCCGAGCACCGACATGCAGTCGCTCGGCGGCTTGAACGCGGCGTTCGAGGCGATTGGCGAAGGGATGCCCGGCTTCGACGCGATCGCCCTCCAGAAATACCCCGAGGTCGAGCGCATCCACCACGTCCACACCGGGGGCAATTCGAGCGGCATCGTCGACGGGGCGGCGGCGGTTCTCGTCGGCAATCGCGAGATGGGGGCGAAATACGGGATCAAGCCGCGCGCGAAAATCCTTGGCATGGCGTCGATCGGGTCGGAACCCGCGATCATGCTGACCGGGCCGACGCCGGTGACAGAGAAATTGCTCAAGCGCCTCGGCATGACGGTGGGCGACATCGACTTGTTCGAGTTGAACGAGGCGTTCGCGAGCGTCGTCCTGCGCTATATGCAGGCGCTCAACATCGATCACGACAAGATCAATGTGAACGGCGGCGCGATCGCGATGGGGCACCCGTTGGGCGCGACCGGCGCGATGATCCTCGGCACGGTGCTCGACGAGCTGGAGCGGACAGGCAAATCGACCGCGCTGGTTACATTGTGTGTCGGCGCGGGCATGGGCACCGCGACGGTGATCGAGCGAATTTGAGCCTTCCCCTCCCTTTTTAGGGGAGGGGCGAGAGACGGCGCAGCCGGCCAGGGGGTGGGGCTGAGACCGGCCCGAAAGAAACTCGGCTTCGCCCTCGTTCCCCACCCCCGGCCCCTCCCCTGAAGGGGAGGGGAGGCATTATTTCCCGGCGTCGCACGGGAGCACGAAGGACTTGAAACCATGACCACCCTCCACCACGACCTCGACGCCGACGGCATCCTGACACTGACGATCGACCTACCGGGTCAGTCGATGAACGTCATCAACGCCGAGTTCACCACTGACCTCGCCGCAGCGATCGACACGATCAAGGCCGACGCCAGCATCAAGGGTGTCGTCATCACCAGCGGCAAGGCTTCGGGCTTCATGGCCGGGGCCGACCTCAAAGGGATGGGCGGGCTGGTTGGCGGCACGTCGGGTGGGTCGAAGATGGCGGCGCTGTTCGACAACGTCTACCGCCTCAACAAGCTGTTCCGCGACCTCGAAACCTGCGGCAAGCCGGTCGCCGCCGCGATCAACGGTCTGGCGCTCGGCGGTGGTCTCGAGCTTGCGCTCGCCTGCCACTACCGCGTGTGCAGCGACAACCCGAAGATCGCGCTCGGTCTGCCCGAAGTTCTCGTCGGGCTGTTCCCCGGCGCTGGCGGGACGCAACGCCTGCCGCGCCTGATGGGGGTGCAGCCCGCGCTGATGTACCTGACGCAGGGCAAGAGCATGTCACCGCAGGAGGCGCTCGGCTTCAAGGTGGTGGGCGAACTCGCGCCTGCCGATCAGATCGTTGTCCGCGCCAAGGCGTGGGTGCTCGCCAACCCCAAGGCGGTCGCGCCGTGGGATGAGAAGGGGTTCAAGTTCCCCGGCGGCGTCGGCGCGTTCAACCCCGGCTTCGCCCAGACCTTCATGGCTGGGACGGCGATGACGGCGAAGGCGACCAACCATAATATGAATGCGCCGATCGCGATGCTGTCGGCGGTTTACGAGGGATCGCAGCTGCCGATCGACACGGCGTTGCGCGTCGAGAGCAAGTATCTCGCCAAGGTCGTCGCCGACCCGCAGGCGGGCAACATGATCCGATCGCTGTTCGTGTCGAAGCAGGCCGCCGAAAAGGGTGCGCGCCGACCGAAGAATGTACCGCCGATGCCGTCGAAGAAGATCGCGATGCTCGGCGCCGGGCTGATGGGCGCTGGCGTCGCCATGGTCGCGGCGCAAGCGGGCATCGACGTCGTCCTGCTCGACCGCGACCTCGCGGCGGCGGAGAAGGGCAAGCAATACACCGCCGACCGGCTGGCGAAGAAGCGCACCGATCCGGCGAAGATGGCGGCGCTGCTCGCACGCATTCACCCGACCGCCGACTATGCCGACCTTGCCGGCTGCGACCTCATCATCGAGGCGGTGTTCGAGGATCGCGGGATCAAAGCCGACGTGACCAAGCGGGTCGAAGCGGTGGTTGGGGCCGACACGATCTTCGGGTCGAACACCTCGACGCTGCCGATCACCGGGCTGGCGACGGCGTGGTCGAAGCCGGCCAATTTCATCGGCATTCACTTCTTCTCGCCGGTCGAGAAGATGCCGCTCGTCGAGATCATCGTCGGCAAGGAGACCGGGCCGGAGGCAATCGCCAAGGCGCTCGATTTCGTCGCCGCGATCCGCAAGACGCCGATCGTCGTCAACGACAGCCGCGGCTTTTACACCTCGCGCTGTTTTGGGACGTACATCCAGGAGGGGCTGGCGCTGCTCAGCGAGGGCGTCGGTCCGGCGCTGATCGAGAATATCGGGCGGCACATGGGGATGCCGGTCGGTCCGCTCGCGGTCAACGACGAGGTCGGCCTCGA
>JBBRQR010000265.1:0-3786 GCA_038226115.1 Sphingomonadales bacterium
ATGTTCGCCGGGGGGATCCGCCCGCATCTCTATTGCCTGCCGGTGTTGAAGCGCGAGAGCCACCGCGTCGCGCTGATCGCCGCCGCGACGTCGGGCGATCCCAAGTTTTTCCTCGGGACCGATTCGGCCCCGCACACGATCGACACCAAGGAGGCCGCGTGCGGGTGCGCCGGGGTGTTCAACGCCGCCTTCGCGCTCGAAAGCTACGCGGCGGCGTTCGACGCAGCCGGGGCGATGGACCGGCTCGAAGGCTTCGCGAGCCGCCACGGCCCGGCGTTCTACCGCCTGCCCGTCAACACCGACACGGTCACACTGACCCGCGAACCGACCGTCGTCCCCGACCGGATCGGCGACCTCGTTCTCTTCCACGCGGGCGAGACGCTCGGCTGGCGCGTCAGTTCATCGCCGCTTTGAGGAACGCGGCGCTTTTCGCCAGCATCTCGCGCCGGACGACGCTGTCGTCGAGCTGGTGATCGAGGTTCTTGAATTCGACGAGCTCGACCTGCTTGCCGGCGCCGCGCAACGCGCTCGCCATGATCCGTGACTGCTCGATGTCGACGTTGAGGTCGCGTTCGGAGTGGAACATCAGCACTGGTGTCTGAAACGCCGCCGCATGGCGCGCGGGCGATCCGGCGAGAACGTGCGGACCGTCACCGATCTGGGCATCGATGATTTTTTGGCCGCCGTGGTGGCGCGCCTCGTCGCGAAGTGCCTGAAGGTCGGTGACCGGCGCGACGGCCACGGTGGCTCGAAACAGGCCCGGATCGACGACATTTGCCTGCAGCGCCGCATAGCCGCCGTAGCTCCAGCCAAAGATCGCGAGCTTCTTCGGATCGACCCCCTGCGAGATCAGCCAGCGCCCGCCGTCGTTGACGTCGCCGATCGCCAGCGGCCATGACTTGAACCCATTTTTGGCAAAGAAAGCGTCGCCATAACCCGCCGAGCCGCGGAAATTCGGCTGCAGTACGGCGAAACCCTGAGCGGCGAAAAATTGCGCCAGCCAGTCGAACCCGGCGGTATCGCGCGCCGACGGCCCGCCGTGCGGCATGACGAGCCCCGGCAAGCCGCGCGCACTCGTCTTTCCCGGCGGCAGCGTCAGAAAGGCGGGGATCGACGTGCCGTCGTGCGCGGCAAAGCGAACCGCCGTCTCGCGGCCGAGCGCGACACCGTCGAGCGCCGGATAGACGGCAACGAGCGGCCCAAGTTTCGCCGTCGTCGAATAGTATAGGAAATAATGCCCCGGAACGCCGGCATCGTCGGTGTAGATCAGCTTTTTCGTGCCGTCCCAGCTTTCATCGAGGATGCTGACCTTCGGATGCCCCGGCAACGCCTTTTCGAGTTGCGCCGACATCTTGACGAAGGCGGGGTCGAAGTAATGGACCTCGTTGCGCTCCACGGCGAACGTCGCGCCAACCGGTCGACGGTACTTGCCGACCCGCAGAACGCCGTCCACGTCGACGTCGGGATGGGCGTAGATTAGAGCTCGCGTCCCCGAGCCATCGGTCGCGATGGCGAATAATGCGGTTCGCCCGTCGAGATCGGCGAGCTGAAAAAGATGGTCACCATCGGCGTCGAACCCGTCGAAGCTGGTTGCCCGCGCGTCGCTCAGGTTGACACGGGTCAGCGGCTGCCATTCTTTGCTGCCTTTGGGCCGGACCGAATAGCTGATCCGATCGCGAACGTAGCCATCGGAGTCGCCGCTGACGGTCCCCTTGAAGCGCACCGCGCCGGTCGCGTCCGCCCCGAGTTCGGCGACGCGCGCGCTGCTCTTCTCGACAATCCGCTGAGTCCCGGTGCGGATATCGACAACTGCTGCCGCCGTGCCTTCGTCGGGGCGTTTGATGTTGCTGCCGACCGTTTGGGTATAGCCGATCTCGACCTGCATCAGGATATGATCCGGGTCGTCGGGCAGCCAGTTGCGGATCGACCCGCCGCTGAACGCTACATCCTGCTTGTCGTTGGTATGCTGGCTGAGCAGCTTGACGTTGTTGCCGTCGGTGTCGACCGCGACGATCCGGGTGTAACCGGCATTGAAGCCAAAGTTATTGACGCCGTAGAGCAGGCAGACGAGCCGCGTCGCGCTCTTGAAGCCGCAGTAGTACGGCCGTAGCTCAATCGTGCTCCCGCCGAATACCGGCTTTGTGTCGCCGGTCTTGAGATCAGCGACATAGACCGCGCGGCCGCCGGTCTTGTACGCGCCGATATAGGCGATCTTGTCGCCGTCGGGCGACAGCGCGACGCTTTGCGCGGCGGGGCGGGCGGCGAAGCGGGCGGCGAGGTCTTCGTCGGCGAACACCGGAGATGCGGCGGCGAACGCCAGCGCGGCAATCAGATAACGCATTCGAAACAACCCCTTTGACGAACGTCCGTGTAGCAGCGCAATAACAGCCGCCTAGCCGGATTTTTGGCAATGCCTAAACCGTCAACCGCGCCAGCGCCGCCTGCGCGTCCGTTTGAATGCGCGCGAGGTGATCGGCTCCGACGAAGCTTTCGGCATAGACCTTGGTCACGTTCTCGGTCCCCGACGGGCGTGCGGCGAACCAGCCGTTGGCGCTGCTGACCTTGACCCCGCCAAGGCTCGCGCCGTTGCCCCGCGCAGTCGTCGTCACGTCGGTGACCGGATCGCCCGCCAGCGTCGTCGGCATCGTCGCCACGTCGAGCGTCTTGAACGCCGCCTTCTGCGCGGGCGTCGCCGGGGCGTCGGTGCGCGCATAGAACGGCTCGCCGAGCGTCGCGGTCAGGCGGCGGTAGCGCGCGTGCGGGTTTTCCCCCGTCCGCGCCGTCATCTCGGCGGCGAGCAGGCCCAACAGGAGACCGTCCTTGTCGGTCGTCCAAACGTTGCCATCGCGCCGGACGAAGGTCGCCCCCGCGCTCTCCTCGCCGGCAAACGCCAGCTCGCCTGCGGTCAGTCCGGCGACGAACCACTTGAGCCCGACCGGCGTCTCGAACACCGCGCGCCCATGCGCGGCGGCGACGCGGTCGACCATCGCGCTGGTCACCGCCGTCTTGCCGATCGCGCTCGTTGCGGGCCAGTCGGGGCGGCTCCCCAACAGATAGTCGATCGCCGCGCTGAGATAATGGTTGGGGTTCATCAGCCCGGCGGGGGTGACGATGCCGTGGCGGTCGGCATCGGGGTCGTTGGCGAAGCTGAGGTCGAAGGCGTCCTTCATGCCCAGCAGCCCCGCCATCGCGGCCGGCGACGACGGGTCCATCCGGATCTTGCCGTCCCAATCGGGCGGCATGAACGCGAACGCCGGATCGACGCGGTCGTTGACCACGGTGATGTCAACACCATAGCGGTCGGCGATCGGCCCCCAATAGCCGACGCCTGCCCCGCCGAGCGGATCGACCCCGATCCGCAGGCCCGACCGCGCGATGACGTCCATGTCGAGGACGCTCGCGAGATCGCCGACATAGTGGCCGACGTAATCGAACGGCGTCCCCCCCGGCGCGGCGCGGCGGACGCCCGCGAGGCCCCCCTCGATCAGCGCGTTGGCGCGGGCTTCGATCCAGCCGGTGATGCCGGTGTCGGCGGGGCCGCCGTCGGGGCCATTATACTTAAAACCACCGTCGCGCGGCGGGTTGTGCGACGGCGTGACGACGATGCCATCGGCGCGGTGGTCGCTCCGCCCGCGATTATGGCTAACGATCGCATGGCTGATGACCGGAGTCGGGGTGAAGCCGCGCGAACCGCTCGCGCCGTCGTCGATCATCGCCGCGACCCCGTTCCCGGCGAGCACCTCGCGCGCGGTGACCCACGCCGGTTCGGACAGCGCATGCGTGTCA
>JBBRQR010000266.1:0-3782 GCA_038226115.1 Sphingomonadales bacterium
GGGCTTCTTGCATCACACTACCCGCGCCGTCGGTGATCGAGCGTGCAGGGCTCGCGGGGTGTAGCCCGACGATTACGATGAGCGCAGCGCGACAACTAGGATGAGCGCCTGCGGGCGTTGATGTGGTCGTTTAATTGCTGCTGAGGGTCAAGGTCGGTGTTTAGTTTGAGGTTGCGCGACAACTAGGATGAGCGGTTGACGGAGCTTTCGGAGCTGCGGGCCTGCGCGGTTTTGCGTCGATAGCTGTCGATGTTCATTTCGAGGATGACCGCGTGATGGACGAGGCGGTCGATCGCCGCGACGGTCATGGCGGGGTCTGGGAAGATGGTGTCCCAGGTGCCGAAGGGCTGGTTGGCGGTGATCAGGATGGAGCGCCGTTCGTACCTTGCGCTGATGAGTTCGAACAGGACACTGGTCTCGGCCTGGCTTTTCTGGACGTAGGAGAGATCGTCGAGAACGAGCAGGTGATACTTGTCGAGCTTCTCGATCGCGGCGGCGAGTCGGAGTTCCTGACGGGCGGTCTGGAGCTGCTGGACGAGGTCACCGGTCCGGGCGAACAGGACGCGGTAGCCAGCTTCGACCAGGGCATGGCCGAGGGCTGCGGCGAGATGGGTCTTGCCAACACCGGGTGGCCCGAACAGCAGGATGTTGGTGCCCATGGCGAGCCAGCTGTCGCCTTCGGCGAGGGCGGCGACGCGGGCGCGGCTGATCACCGGCGCGGCGGCGAAGTCGAACGTGTCGAGGGTCTTGCCCGGCGGCAGCCGGGCTTCCACCAGGTGACGCTGGATGCGCCGTGCGGCGCGTTCGGCGACCTCGTGTTCGAGGAGCGTCGCGAGCGTGCGCGCCGCGGGCCAGCCCTCGGTGTCGGCGGTCTGACCGATCGCCGGCCAGAGCTTTGCAACCGTCGGCAGCCGCAGCGTCGTCAGCAACAGCGGCAGGCGGGCGGTGTCGGAGGTGACCGTCATGCCACCATCTCCCCGCCGCGGGCTCCCAGTAGCCGATCATAGGCGCTCGCCGACGGCATCTCGATCCGTACCGCCGGGGCCGACATGGTGGCGGGCGTAAACCGGTGCCGCATCTCGGCGAGGTCGGGCAGGCAACCGTTGTCGAGCATGGCGTCGAGCGCTGCCGCGATATCGGCTTCGACGCCGCGGTCGTGGGCCAGGGCAAGCAGCCCGACCATGGTGCGTGCGGCGTCGCGCTCAGGGCGCGCGGCGGCAAGAGCGTCCCACGCTCTTCGGTATGCCGGCCGCGGCCACAGCGCATCGCGATAGGTGAGCGTGGCCAGCGCGCCGGGCTTGGCGCGGAGCGAGCCGATGACGTGACGGTAGTCGACGACATGGGTGGTGGTGCGGCCCGCGGTCTTTGCCGGCGCTCGGCCGCGCGGCAGCGTCAGGATCAGCGCCCCGCCGAGGAACGCCTCGATGCGGTCGTCATAGACGCGCAGGTGCAAACGGTGGCCGATCAGACGCGATGGCACGGTGTAGAAGGCATGCCTGAACGAGAAGCCCGACGACGTGGTCACGCGCACGCTGGCCTCGTCCCATGTCGCAGGGCGCGTCGGCGGCAACGGACGCAGGTGACGGCGCTCGATATCGATCATGTCGGCGTGCCGGCGGTTGTGATCGGCGACAACGCCGGCGACGAAGGCGCGGTAGTCGGCGATCGTGTCGAACGCCGGCGAGCCGCGCAACATCAGAGCCTGCTCGATCCGGTCCTTGAGGTGCCCGTGGCGGCTCTCGATCGAGCCGTTCTCGTGCGCGACGCCGCGGTTGTTGCGCGTCGGCGTCATGCCGTAATCCGCCGCGAGCGCGGTGAAGCGACGGGTCAGGTCTTCGGCGGCATCGGCACACAGGTTGCGGAACGCCGCTGACAGGCTGTCGGAACGATGCTCGGCGGGAACGCCGCCCAGCGTCGTCAGGGCGGTAGCGAGGCCGCCGGCGAGGGCGACATAGCTCTCGCCGCCGAGCACGATCTCGCCGTGTTCGAAGCCGGAGTAGACCAGCGCGAAGTGGTAGAGCCGATGATCGAGGCGCTGGCCGCCAATAACCACGCCGAGCCCGTTCATGTTGGTGAAGTCCGACAGGCCCATCCGGCCTGGCGCGTGCGTCTGGGGGAACATGACCTCGCGCTCGGGACCGTGCATGGCTCGCCACTGCCGGATCCGCCGCTCGAGCGTCCGGCGGACGCTGCCGTCGATCCGCTCGGGATGCCGGCGCTGCAGCTCGTGCAGGATGGTGACCGGTCGCAACCGCGGTGCGCCTTCAAGCAGCGGCAAAATCTCTTCGTCCCATAGTCCAGCCAGCGGATCCGGGCGGGTCCGGTAATCGCGGGCATCGCCGCGCGATGACGGTCGCTGGGGATCGCGCTCGATCCGGCGGCCGGTCGCGACGGAGATGCCGGTCATGACCGCCGCGGTCAGCTGCGGGCGGGTGGTGCGCAGTCTCATGTATAGCCTCACTTGCTGGTCGTTGACATGTCTGCCCGGCATCGCCCGCCTCTCCACATCGAAGAGCCGATCATGCCGGGCAGAGCCCGCAGGTGAAGCCGAAGCGGTTGGTGGGGTCTCGCTCGGGCTACGCCCTCCCGAGACCCCACCAACCGCTCATCCTAGTTGACGTTAAAGCGCTCATCCTTGTTGTCGCTGGGCACACGATCCCGGCTATATCCACAGCTACCCGCCTGGACTGCGCGAGAACGGCGGCCAGTACAGCCACGCCGCGATGTGGACGATCGTCGCCGCCGCGCAGATGGGCGATGGACGCGTCGCGGTCGACCTGTTCGGCCTGCTCAACCCGGTCAACCACGCGCTGACCGGCGCAGATGCGGCGCACTACCGCGTCGAACCCTATGTCGTGGCCGCCGATGTCTATTCGGTCGCACCCAACGACGGCCGCGGCGGCTGGACCTGGTACACGGGCGCGGCAGGCTGGATGTACCGCGCCGGCGTCGAGCATATCCTCGGGCTGCGCCGCGCCGGCGATACGATGCACATGAAGCCCTGCCTGCCTGCGGACTGGCCCGGGGTGACGATCCACCTCAACCTCGGCGAAGCCCAGCATCGCATCGAAATCAGCCGCGGGCAGACGGGTGAGTTACCCCATGGCACGTTGGACGGCGAACGCATCCCGGTAACCGGGGGTGCCGTCAGCTGGACGATCGCACCGGGCGCGCATGTAATCCGGTTATCGCTCTAGAGCGCGCCGCGGCATGAACGAGCGACCGGATTTGGCGAGCTGACCAGGTGCAGCAAACGTTTGAGAATGGGTCAATCGACACGCTCGGATTTCGATCAGTCCCGGCAAATCGCGATGGTCTTGAACCTTTGGCCGACGCAGTTGCATCTACCTCGAGAGATTTGAAGAGCAGATTCTTGATTCGCCAGGCAGCGCTCGACAAGGCGCGTCGCGGATCGGTTCGCATGGCCGATGCCGATGCCGCCCTGCTGGCGCGCGTCGTCGACCGTGACTTGCGGGCGTTCGAGAAGCTGTATCGCTTGTATCACCCACGCCTGACGCGGTTCCTGTTCAACATGACGCGGCGTCCGGTGCTGGTCGAGGAAGGGTGATGACGACCTCGTCGAGATGCCATTTGTCGCCGCGTTGCGGCGCTCGCTGTCGGATACGGCGGGCAAAGACCTAACCGAACTTCAGCCCCCATTGCCGAACCGTCTCGTAGCTGACCTCGATACCGCGCGCAGCCAACAGTTCCTCGACCATCCGCAGGCTCAATGGAAACCGGAAATACAGCCACACCGCGTAGCAGATGATTTCCGGAGGATA
>JBBRQR010000267.1:0-3770 GCA_038226115.1 Sphingomonadales bacterium
GCGATGTCTCGCCCGCCGGCGTGATTTGCGTTTGGTGCGGCGGGCAGTTTTAAGGCGCTGATGTTCGATTCGCTTTCCGACCGGCTTGTCGGGGTGTTCAGCAAGCTCTGCCGGCGGTCAAGTTGTCGCGAACGACCTATTGTCTCTCATCGGCGCTGTTCACGCGACCGCGGCTGGTGGCTATAAAACAGTCCCTTGGCGCACGGTCTTCGATCCGGGGCGACAATGGCAGCGTCATATACGGTGGCGCAGACCGCACCGCCGCCGACGCCCCCCCGGCCCGTTGCGGCCACGGGGCGGCGGGCGCGAGCGATCAGAACGTTTTGCTGATTGTCACGAAGAACTGGCGCGGCGCTCCGGCGAGGAGGGTCTGGTTGTCGCCCGATGCGCCGTAGCCGTTCGAGCCGATCGTCGAGATGTACGTCGTGTCGGTCGCGTTGGTGACCGATCCTTCGATGCCCAGCCCGTTGAGCCAGCGATCGGTGCTCGCGATGCGGTAGCCGACCTTGGCGTCGACGACTGCGTGGCTCGGCACCGACTGGTCGTTCGAATAGGTGAAGTAGCGCTTCGACATATAGTTGAGGTTGCCGCGCGCGTAGAAACCGTCCTGGTCATAGGCGAGTTCGACGTTGGCGATGTTCCTTGGCGTGTCGACCGTCTGCTTGCCGAGGAAGGTCGCGTCGCGATACGTCGAGTCGTTATAGGCGTAGCTCGCGGTCAGCGTCAGCGGCTTGGCGATGCGCCACGTCACGCCGGTCTCGACGCCATACGAACGCGCCGAACCGATGTTACGCAGGGTCGCCGCGTTGCCGACGATGCCGGCACCCGTCGTCGTCGCGATGATGCGGTTGGAAAAGTCGATGTAGTAAACCGCGACGACGCCGTGGACGTTGCCCGCGCCGAAGCGATAGCCGCCCTCGACGGTCCGCGATGTTTCAGGCTTGAGCTTGCCCTGGCTGACGAGGAAGTCGAACCCGGGTTGTGTCGTCGCGAACGGCCCGCTGGTTGCCGCCGCGGTATAGGCGCGCTGGTTTTCGGTATAGCTGGCGTAGAGTTCGTTATTGGCGTCGATCTTGTAGAGGACGCCCGCCTGCGGCTGGAAATAGTCCTCATTTTTGATCGATCCGACCGCGCGGGCGTTGGTGACGGCGATCTGGCTCGCGTTCAACTTGACGCTGTTGCCCTTGAACCCGGCACTGACCGAAAACCTGTCGGTAAGCTGGAAGGTGTCCTGAACCGAGAACTGGAAGGTCTTGGTATTGAACTTGTTGTACCACTGGGTGAAGAACGGGTTCGACTGGTACGTCAGCGCCGTCGTGTTCGGCACGGTGGTTCCGGTGACCGCATAAAAGCGCCGCGCCTGCTTGAAGTCGTTGTTTTCATACCACACCGTCGCCGCGAACTTGTTGCGCCCCAGGTCATAGCCAAGCGTGCCGATCACGCCTTCGCGATTGATGCTGTATTCGGTCGTGCGGAACGAGATCGGGTTGCCGACGCCCGGCGATGGGACATAGGGCGTGAACCACGACCCCTGCCCCTTGTTGTTGTGATAATAGCCCTGGACGCTGACGGTCAGGCCCTCGCCTAGTGTCGCCTCGGCCTTGAGCGCGGTCAGGTAGTCACGACGAAGGCCGCCGGCGTCGTAATAGGAATCGTCGACAGTCTTGAACGGTGCCGGAAAGGCAGTTCCGGTCTGGTACGCCGTCGCGATCGCCTTCGCGAGCGGGAAATTATCGGCGATATTATCGAGGTTATAGCCGAGCCGGGCGATCTGATCGAGCGACAGGTCCTGATAGTCCTGCTCCTTGCGATCGGAGAAGTTGGCGATAGCCGTCAGCTTGACCGCGCCAACATCCAGAACGCCCTTGGCATTGGCCTGATGCGCCCGCTGCGTCCCGACGCCCTTCCACTTGCCGGCGTCGATATAGGCATAGGACAGAAAGCCCTTGAACGCGCCGATTTCGCCGGTGTCGATGTCGACAAAAGCGCGGTACGTCTTGTTCGAGCCATAGCTGGCGTTGGCTGTGACGCCGAAGTCCTTTTGCGGGGCGCGGCTGAAGAATTGGATCGTACCGCCAAGGTTCGATGTCGACGCTGTGCCGAGCGCGCCCGCGCCCTGGCTGACTTCGACCTTGCCGATATTATCGCTGATGATTGCCCGGCTGATGTGCAGGCCGTTGGTGTTACCGTAGCTCATGTCGCCAAGCGGAATGCCGTCGAGGGTGAAGCCGAGCTGGTTCTGGTTGAAACCGCGCAGCGAGATGCGCGTCGACCATTCATAGACGCCGAAGGCATCGGCTGATTCGAAATTGACGCCGGGCAGCTTCTCGATCGCCTTGAACGGACTCGAACCCGGGGTCAGCCGGGCGATGTCGGGCTGACCGATTTCGGCAACCGAACGAACCTGGCCGCGACCGTAGACGATAATTTCATCGGCGGCCGTCGCATCGGCAGCGTCGCCTGCGACTTCGGTCGTCGACGCGACTGCAGGCGTCGCGGCAGACGCGAACGCTGGAAGCGCGGCAGTGGTCAGCAGCAAAAGCGCACGGCGGGGAAGCGTCATCGGTCGGTCCTTTTATTACAGGGCCGCCGTTTGCCGTGAATGCGTTACGCTTCGATGGCGGTGATATGACGATCTCGCATAACGGTGGTGGGCATGCATTTGATCGAACATTGACCGGTGCTGCCATTTTCCGTATCTCGCATCCAACCGCCACCGGGCGGCCACACGACCCCTTGCGTCTACGGATGCACGCTGGCCGGCGATGTCTCGCCCGCCGGCGTGATTTGCGTTTGGCGCGGGGGACAGTTTTAAGGCGCTGATGTTCGATTCGCTTTCCGACCGGCTTGCCGGGGTGTTCGACAAGCTCCGCGGTCGCGGGGCATTGACCGAGCTCGACGTGCGCGCGGCGATGCGCGAGGTGCGGATCGCGCTGCTCGAGGCCGATGTCGCACTGCCGGTGGTCAAGGACTTCATCGACGGCATCACTGCGCGCGCCATCGGCGCGGAGGTGACGCGCTCGGTCACGCCGGGGCAGCAGGTCGTCAAGATCGTCCACGATGCGCTCGTCGAGATGCTCGGGGGGGACGCGGCTCCGCTCAACCTTGGCGTGACACCGCCCGCCGTGATCATGGTCGTCGGCCTTCAGGGGTCGGGCAAGACGACGACGACGGCGAAGCTCGCCAAGCGGCTGACCGAGAAGTCGGGCAAGAAGGTGCTGATGGCGTCGCTCGACGTGCAGCGTCCGGCGGCGCAGGAACAGTTGCGCGTCCTCGGCGAGCAGATCGGCGTCGCCACCCTCCCCATCGTCGCCGGTCAGTCGCCGGTCGATATCGCGCGGCGGGCGCGGTCGGCAGCGAAGCTGCAGGGGTTCGACGTCCTGTTGCTCGACACCGCCGGGCGGCTCCACGTCGACGCAGGCCTGATGGCCGAAATGAAGGCGGTGTCGGAAACGAGCGCCCCTGATGAGATTTTGTTGGTCGTCGACAGCCTGACGGGGCAGGACGCGGTCAACGTCGCGCAGTCGTTCTCGACCGAGGTGCCGCTGACCGGCGTGATCCTGACGCGGATGGACGGCGATGCGCGCGGCGGGGCGGCGCTGTCGATGCGCGCGGTGACCAAGCGCCCGATCAAGTTCGCGGGCACCGGCGAGAAATTGGACGCGCTCGAGGAGTTCGTCCCCGACCGCGTCGCCGGGCGCATCCTCGGCATGGGCGACATCGTCGGGTTGGTCGAACGCGCGAGCGAGTCGTTCGCCGAAGCCGACGCC
>JBBRQR010000268.1:0-3752 GCA_038226115.1 Sphingomonadales bacterium
CGCCCACAAGATCGAGGACCTCGCGGGTAATCGCGTCGGGCACGAACGCCGATACGGCAGGATAATTGGTCCCGCGTGGCGGCACTTTGCGGTTGTCGGCGTCGAGGTTCCACCGGTTATCGACCGGCTTGCCAACCGCCATCAATAGCCCGGTCCGCTTCCGCATCTCACGGTAGAAGTCTTCCATTATCAGACGCTTGCGCGATCCGGCCCATTCGGCGAAATCGGTTTTCGAGCATAGGAAGCGGTCGTCGGGAAGTATCTCCACCGGCACTGCGGTTGCCGCCGCCCAGCCATCGATCATTGTCGCGACGCGCCATTCGCCCGGCTCGACGACGCGAATCGCGCTTGCATGATGACGAGCGGCGGCGCGGACGATCTCGCCGGTAAAACTGCCAATGTTGGCGGCATCGTCGAGTTTCACATAATCGATGGTCCAGCCCATCGCGCTCAATTCATTGGCGAAATGGCGCATTGCTGAAAAGATCAGCGCAATTTTTTTTGGGTGATGCCGAACATAGCGCGCCTCGTCGACAACTTCGACCATCAGCACAACCCGCCCTGCCGCCCCGCCAACGAGCGACGCGAGGCTATGGCTGAGCTGGTCGCCCAGGACGGGAATAAGCGTGGTCATGCCGGTGAAAACGGCGCGGACCGCCCGCGGGTCAAGGCGCGCATCGTCGCGGACCCGCTGCGGACCCGGGCGGCGCAAGCGCGCGGACCGGCCCCGGTCCCTTCTTGCGCGTGACTAGCCGCGCGCCCGGCGTACCTTCGCGCTCGCCATCCCACCCCATGCGCGCTCGACCAGTCCGGCGATCTGCGCTGGATCGGCGGCGGCGAGCCGGACCAGCACGGTTGGATAACCGTCGTAGTGCGGCGTCGTATGAAAAACGTCGGGCTGCGCCTCAAGCAGCGCCTCGCGGAGCCCATCCTCGACCTTGAGGACCATATCACCGTCGTCGCGCAACCGTGCGAGCAGCTTGCCGCCAATCTTGATCGCTGGCGTCCCGTATGACGTCCCGAGCGCGGTTCCCGGCAGCGCCAACGCGGTCGCGGCAACCTCGTCGAACGTCATCGCCGAAGTATCATCGGTGTGAACCGCGAACGGTCACACCCGCATCGGCATGAGGACGTAAAGCGCCTCGCTCGTGTCGTTGACGCGGATGAGCGTCGGGGCGGCGGCGTCGGCGAGGTGAACTTCGACGAGGTCGCTACCGACCTGATCGAGGATGTCGAGGAGGTAGCGGTAATTGAAGCCGACCTCAAACTCCGGGCTGGAATAGTCAGCGGGGATTTCTTCCGACGCCGTCCCGTTTTCGGGTGAGGTCACCGACAACGTCACCTTGTCGTGGCCAAGGGCGATCTTGACCGCGCGGGTCTTCTCGGTCGTCGCGATCGCAGCAACGCGGTCGACGCCCTGCGCGAGGCTCTTGCGGTCGATCTTGAGGAGGCGGTCGTTCGCTGTCGGGATGACGCGACTGTAGTCGGGGAAAGTACCGTCGATCAGCTTCGACGTCAGGACGGCGCCGTTTGCGCCCTCGCCGCCGAGCTTGAAGCGGATCTTTGATGCCGACAGCTGGATTTCGACCGGCCCGTCGACTTCGTCGAGCAGCTTGCGGATTTCAGCGACGCATTTGCGCGGGACGATGACGTCGGGCATCCCGGCGGCACCGTCGGGCAGGTCGAGCTCGATCCGCGCGAGGCGGTGGCCGTCGGTTGCGACGGCACGGAACTTGGGCGGCTCGCCAGCGATGACATGAAAAAAGATGCCGTTCAGATAATAGCGCGTTTCCTCGGTCGAGATCGCAAATTTCGTCCCGTCGATGATGTCGCGTAGCGTCTTTGCATCCATGCTGAACTTGGTCGGCAGGTCGGTTTCGGCGATGACCGGAAAATCGTCGCGCGGCAGGGTCGCAAGGTTCGACCGGTAGCGGTCGGCGGTGACCGTCATCTTTTCGCCGGTGACGGTCAGTTCGACTTGCGCGCCCTCGGGCAGCTTGCGCGCGATATCGAACAGCGTGTGGGCGGATACCGTCGTTGCGCCGGCGGCACTGACATGCGCGGCGATCGTCTCGACGACCTGCAGGTCGAGGTCGGTCGCCATCAGGCGCAGCCCGCCGTCCTTTGCTTCGATCAGGACGTTCGACAGGATGGGAATCGTATTGCGCCGCTCGACGACCGACTGGACGTGAGCCAGGCACTTGAGCAGCGTCGCGCGTTCGACCGTAGCTTTCATTCTTGGCCCTTAAACTCGGGGCCCCGCCCCCGTTGGTGCGGGGACTATAGCGGGCGGGGGGGATGGGGGTAGGGGGAAAACGTCAGGCGAGGTCATCGAGAATTTCGCCGATCCGCCCGAAGATTTCGTCGATCTGGGCGGCGCTGATGATCAGCGGCGGCGACAGCGCGATGATTTCACCCGTGACGCGAACGAGCAGCCCGGTGTCGAACGCGCGGCGGAACACCTCGGCCGCGCGCGCGCCGGGAGCGCCGTCGCGCGGTGCGAGTTCGATCCCGGCGACCATCCCGAGGGTGCGGATGTCGATGACGTGGGGCTTGCCGCGCAAGCCATGGGCAGCGGCGGCGAAGGCGGGCGCGAGCCCCGCCGCGCGCGCGAACAACCCGTCGGTGACGTACAGGTCGAGTGTCGCCACCGCCGCCGCGCACGCGAGCGGGTGGGCGGAATAAGTATAGCCGTGGAACAATTCGACCCCTTCCGGGCCATCGTCGACGATTGCACGGTGGACGAATTCGGCGGCAATGACCGCGCCCATTGGCACGGCGGCGTTGGTCAGCCCCTTGGCGCAGGCGATCAGGTCGGGGGTGACGCCGAAATAATCGGCGGCGGTCGCGGCGCCAAGACGGCCGAAAGCGGTGATGACCTCGTCGAAGATCAGCAGAATGCCGTGATTCGTCGCGATGTCGCGGAGGCGCTCGAGGTAGCCGAGCGGCGGCACGAGGACGCCGGTCGATCCGGCAAGTGGTTCGACGATGACGGCGGCGATCGTCTCCGCACCGTGAAGCGCTACCATCCGTTCGAGGTCGTCGGCAAGCTCGGCCCCATGCGGTGGCTGACCGATGCTGAAAGCATTTTCGGGCAGATGCGTATGGCGAAGGTGATCGACGCCCGACAGCGAGCCGAACGCGCGGCGGTTGTTAACGATACCGCCCACGGAAATCCCGCCGAAGCCGACGCCATGATAACCGCGCTCGCGCCCGATCAGCCGGGTGCGCGTCCCCTGCCCGATCGCCCGCTGATAGGCCAACGCGATCTTGAGCGCGGTATCGACCGCTTCCGACCCCGAGTTGGTGAAGAAGACATGGTCCATTCCCGCCGGGAACATCAGCGCGAGCTTCGCCGCCGCGGTGAAGGCGAGCGGGTGCGACACGTTGAACGTCGGCGCGAAATCCATCGCCGTTGCCTGGGAATGGATCGCGGCGGTAATCTCCGCGCGCCCGTGCCCGGCGTTGACACACCACAGCCCGGCGGTGCCGTCGAGAACCGGCTCCCCGGCTGGGGTCCAGTAATGCATCCCCTCGGCACGCGCGAGCAGACGCGGATGCGCCTTGAACGCCTTGTTCGCGGTAAACGGCATCCAGAACGCCCCCAGCGCGTTCGGCGCAACCGCAGGAGAGAGGTGGGTGGACGGGACAGGGACGTCGGTGGTCATCAAATATCCTGCTCTTCCTGCTCCTTTCCCATTTAGGGAAAGGCCGGGTGAAGGCCTTTTAGGCTCTAGCGCGCCAGTGCCCTC
>JBBRQR010000269.1:0-3727 GCA_038226115.1 Sphingomonadales bacterium
AGCGGGCACGGCTTTGGCCGACGCTCCACCGAAGGGGTAAGCCGGTTCGCCCGGTCAAAGCTCTCAGGTGCAAGTGACAGACGGGGACGCGCTCGGTGGTTGCACCGGTCGGACTCTGTCGCCAAGGCCCGTATGAACGATATCGTCCTGCCCCTCGACACCCTGCATCGCCGCCTTGGCGCGCGGATGGTCGGCTTCGCCGGCTACACTATGCCGATTCAATATGAGGGGATCATTGCCGAGCACCAGTGGACGCGGTCGGGCGCCGGTCTGTTCGATGTCAGCCACATGGGCCAGCTGACGCTCCCGCTCGCTGCCGATGTCGCGCTCGAGGCGTTGTTGCCCGGCGACATCGTCGGATTGCGGACGGGGATGCTACGCTACTCGCTTCTCCTCAACGACGAAGGCGGGATTCTCGATGACTTGATGGTGACGCGGCGCGATGTCGACCTCTATCTCGTTGTCAACGGCGCAACCAAGATCGGCGATATTGCCCACCTCCGCACCGCCGGTCTTGCCGTCACTTACCGTGACGATCTCGCGCTGCTGGCACTTCAGGGGCCGAAGGCTGTCGCTGTTCTCGACCACATCGTTCCGGGGGTCGCCGCTTTGACCTTCATGCGCGCCGCTGCCTTCGACTGGAACGGTACGTCGTTGTGGATCAGCCGTTCAGGCTACACTGGTGAAGACGGGTTCGAGATATCGCTCCCCAATGACCGAGCCGAAGCTTTCGCCGAGGCGCTGCTCGCGGCGCCAGAGGTCAAGCCAATCGGCCTCGGCGCACGCGACTCGCTGCGGCTGGAGGCGGGGCTTCCTCTCTACGGCCACGACCTGACCCCGGAGATCACGCCCGTCGAGGCAGGGCTGAATTTCGCCGTCTCGAAGCGCCGCCGCGCTGAGGGCCGCTTCCCCGGTGCGGCGATCGTCCTCGCCCAACTCGCCGAAGGTTCCGCGCGCCGCCGCGTCGGTCTGGCGATCGACGGGCGTCAGCCGGTCCGCGAGGGGGCGGCGATAATCATTGACGACGCCGTCGCCGGGGTCGTCACGAGCGGCGGCTTCGGTCCCGCGCTCGGCAGCCCGATCGCGATGGCCTATGTCCCCGCTGCCGCTACCGCCACTGGCACGCGGCTGCAGGTCGAGGTTCGCGGCAAGCGCCTTGATGCGACCGTCGTGCCGATGCCATTTTTTCCCAAGTCTTATGTCCGAGGAGCCACGACATGACCCTCTACTTCACCAAGGATCACGAATGGGTATCGGTCGACGGCACCAGCGGCACTGTTGGGGTCACCGACTATGCACAGGGCCAGCTTGGCGACGTCGTCTTTGTCGATGTCCCTGCCGCGGGTACGACGGTCGCCAAGGGGTCAGCGGCGGCCGTTGTCGAGTCAGTCAAGGCGGCTTCGGATGTCTATTCGCCGGTATCGGGCGCTGTGACCGAAGCGAATGCGGCGCTCGAGGCTGAGCCAGCGTTGGTCAATTCCGATCCCGAACGATCAGGCTGGTTCTTCAAGCTGACGTTGTCGTCGCCTGATGAACTCGCGGGCCTGATGGATGAAGCCGCGTACAAGACCTTCGTCGCGAGCCTCTGACGATGGCGTGGGACCCTCAGGCTTATGCTGTCCACGGAGCGTTCGTCCCCGGACTGGCGAACGCGGCGTTCGATCTGCTCGGCGCCGCGCCGGGGGAGCGTATCCTCGACCTCGGTTGCGGCGACGGGGTTCTGACCGAGCGGCTGGTCGCGGCCGGGGCGACAATTGTCGGCGTCGACACCGACGCGGCGATGGTCGTGGCGGCGGCCGCGAAGGGTCTCGATGCCCGCATCGGCGACGGGCGGCGATTGGGCTTCACTGACGAATTCGACGCGGTGTTCTCAAATGCCGCCCTCCACTGGATGGGCGAACCCGCGCCGGTCGTCGCTGGCGTTGGCCGCGCCCTCAAGCCCGGCGGGCGCTTCGTCGGCGAGTTCGGGGGCCATGGCAACATCGCCGCGATCCGCGTCGCCGTCCGCGCGGTGCTGGTCGCGCGGGGTTACCGCGTGCCGTCGGTCGAGGAGAACTATTACCCGACCGCGCCCGAGTTTCGTGCTGCGCTCGAGGCCGGAGGTTTGGTCGTCGATGGCTGCACTATCGTCCCGCGCCCGACACCGATCGCCACCGGCATGTCGGCGTGGCTCCAGACTTTTCGCGGGGCCTTTATCGACGCGGCTGGCGTGCCGCCCGAGAAGCGCCAGCAAGTTATCGAGGACACCCGTGCGATGCTTCGCCCGATTCTCGCCGATGCGAGCGGCAACTGGACTGCCGATTACGTCCGCCTGCGCTTTGCTGCGCACAAGCCGGAGTGAGAGTATGCGTTACCTGCCCCTGACCGATACCGACCGGCGCGAGATGCTCCGCGTCGTCGGTGCTCCCGACATCGATGCACTGTTTGCAGACGTGCCGCACGCGGCGCGGCTCGACGGCCCGATCGCTGGACTGTCGCACCACAAGCCTGAGATGCAGGTCGAGCGGCATCTCGGCGCGCTCGCTGCGCGCAACATGACCGCGAGCGGCGGGCCGTTCTTTGTCGGCGCTGGAGCGTACAAGCACCACGTTCCGGCGTCGGTCGACCACATAATCCAGCGCGGCGAGTTCCTGACCGCTTACACGCCGTACCAGCCAGAGATTGCGCAGGGCACGCTCCAGGTGCTGTTCGAGTTTCAGACGCAGGTGGCGCGACTGACTGGCATGGAGGTCGCCAACGCATCGATGTACGACGGCAGCACGGCAATGACCGAGGCGGTGTTCATGGCCCGCCGCGTCACCCGCCGCGCCAAGGCGATGGTCTCGAGCGGGGTTCACCCGCACTATGTCAACGTCCTCAAGACGCTGACCCGCTTCACCGACGACGAGGTGGTGACCCGCACCCCCGACTTCACCCCCGACGACGACCTTGCGGCGTTGGTGGCGGCCGTCGACAACGCGACCAGCTGCGTCGTCGTCCAGAACCCGAACGTCTTCGGCCATGTCGCCGACCTCGCCCCGCTCGCCGCTGCCTGCCATGCAGCCGGCGCGTTGCTGATCGTTGTCGTGACCGAAGTCGTCAGCCTCGGGCTCGTCCGCTCACCTGGCGAAATGGGGGCCGACATCGTCGTCGGCGAGGGCCAGTCGATCGGCAACGGCCTCAACTTCGGCGGGCCGTATCTCGGCCTGTTCGCGTGCCGCGAGAAGCACGTCCGCATGATGCCAGGGCGGTTGTGCGGGGAGACGGTCGACGCCGACGGGCGGCGCGGCTTCGTCCTGACGCTCAGCACCCGCGAACAGCACATCCGTCGCGAGAAGGCGACGTCGAACATCTGCACCAACTCCGGCCTGTGCGCGCTCGCCTTCACCGTCCACATGAGCTTGCTCGGCGAGAGCGGTCTGCGCAAGCTCGCCGCCCTCAACCACGCCCGCGCGGTCCAGCTCGCCGACCGACTGGGGCGCGTCCCCGGCGTCGAGGTCGTGACGCGCGCCTTCTTCAACGAGTTTACACTGCGGCTGCCGACCGAGGCGCGCCCGGTCGTCCGCAAGCTCGCCGACAAGGGTGTGCTGGGCGGAGTTTCGCTAGGGCGGCTGTATCCGGGTGTCGCCGCGCTCGACCACGGGATGATCGTCGCGGTGACCGAAACCGCGACCGACGCCGACATGGATGCGTTCGAAGACGCGCTCGACGAGGTACTGTCATGACGACTTTCACCGGCAACCGCGCC
>JBBRQR010000270.1:0-3705 GCA_038226115.1 Sphingomonadales bacterium
GTGGATGAACAGCTCGATGTCGCGCCGGGTGAAGGTGGCTTGTTGGTGAGTCAGGGCGTCGATCGCGATTCGCGGGTTGGCGATGATCTTCTCGCCGTTCTCCCGCGCGATGCGCAGATGATCCTCGACACGATCCGACTTTGCCCCGCTCTCCCATCGCCGCTCGGCTGCCGCGCCGATCTTGTGCTGCGGTTCCAGTTCGACGCCCTGCTCGGCGAAGCCGCGGTGATCGATCCGCGCGTCGATGTCGAGTTCGGCCAGTCGGGCATTCACGTGGTCCGCCCACGCCTCACGCCAGTGCTTCAGGAGGTCCGTGCGGTTCCAGTCGCGAACCTTGGCGCCGAAGCCTTCTTCGTTTGCCTCGCGTAGGCTGAGCATGACGTGAGCGTGCGGTTTGAACAGACCGTCCGCGCCGAGATCCCAGTGCACGTTGAGATCGGCGACCATGCCGCGTGTCACGAACTCGCGCTGGACGAAGTCGCGGGAGAGCTCGATGCCTTGCTCCTGGGTCAGTTCGCGGGGAATGGCGAACTCGACCTCGCGGGCGAGCTGGGCGTCCTTGCGCATTTCGGCGGATTCGACGGCGTTCCACAGCCGCTCGCGATCGGCGAACTCCGGCGGGGCGCCGTCCGGCAGCATGACTTCCGAGTGTACGACGCCGGCCTTGTGGGTGAAGTCGTGAGCGCGTCCGAGCCGCTCATCGTCGAGCCGGGAGGCGGAGCGATAGGCGGCCGCGGCCACGGCGCTGGAGCCCGAGGCCCTGCCGATAACCTTGGCCGAGAAGTGATAGATCGCCATGACGGCGACCTGAGCTACTCTGACAAAGCTACGTCGGCACGACGTATAAGCGCGCCCTCACGATAAAGAATCTTGCTCGGGACCACCCCGTCCCAAGCCCCTCGTCGAAGCCGGCGCGATCATGGGCGAGGCCGATTACACTCTCCGCATCACCATGGAGAGAGACGACCATGCGCAAGCCGCGCGACCTCGACCAGGAGCTCAACACCCTCCTCGCCCGCGCCAAGGGATTGCGGGAGCGCAAGCTTCGGCAACTGGGCGAACTCATCATCGCCACCGGAGCGGACGCCCTCGACGCCGAGACTCTCGTCGGCGGTCTCCTCGCCCTCGTCGACAGCGCCACGCCGGAACGCAAGGAGAGCTGGCGCAATCGCGGCCGCGGGTTTTTTCAGCGACGGACACGGGCAGCTGGGCGACAAGCTCAAGGCAACATCAGCGGCGATCAAACGGGCGACAGCGGCGAGGCGGCGACTGGACGCGAGCCGGGCGCGGCATGACACGCGAGCTTGGCAGGTGAACCGCCGCGAGCGAACCCGGCAGCTGATCGAACTCGGAGGCCTCGTCGCCAAGGCCGGACTCGTCGAGCTGACCAACGACGATCGCGCGGTGCTCTACGGCGCGTTCCTCGCCGTCACCACCCGGCTCTCCCAACACGATGGCGAGCTCGTTCGAAACGCGTGGCGAGAGCGCGGACGCGCGGCGTTTGAAGAGGACGAGGCCAAACGCGCGCGATGACCGGCAATCGACGCGAGGCGCGAAATCGTCGGCGCGATCCTCTCGGCTTGGATCGAGCTTGCTGGAACAGGGCGCCGCACGCTCGGATCGACGGCTGGCCCAAGGTAAACTGGCGTCCGAAATCAGGGAAGGTGAAGGTCCGCCCCGCCAATCGTTTCTATTCCTATCCGGCGGTTCGACCGGCTCCCGCGCGATCTTGTGACCCCGGCCGCGTTGGTCGATCTGCGGGAAACCACATTATTGAGAGTTGTCGTCGATGCCCAAGCCTGACCGCATCCTGCGCATCCGCACCGTGCTGAACCGCACCGGCCTCAGCCGATCCACGCTCTATCGAAAGATCGCCGACGGCAGCTTCCCGCGCCAGTTGAAGATCGGCGAACACAGCGCGGGCTGGAAAGAGTCCGCGATCAACCGCTGGATCGACAATCCATCCGAATACGTGAATCTCCAGGCTCGCATCGAGTTCATGCCCTAACGCGGCGGGGCGACGCGTTACGCTTCGGCTCTCGCTCGTCTGGAAGGTGGACCGAGCGTCGAGGCGCTGAGGTTCTGAGCCACAACTCTCGCCGCTTGAACTTCCAGTCGCCGAAGAGCTGATCTTGAGCCGCATCGGGCGCGGATCACGTCCGGGTCGGCCCCGAGCAATTCCGCCATTTGCTCGCGACTTGTGCTGTTGAGCCATTGGCTGAGTTGATCGCTCGGGCGGCGGCCGCTTCCGACCACCCGGCCGATGATCGTGCTGGAGATCTTATCCTGCTGTTGTCGCAGATGGTCGCGCATCAGCTTGGCGCGGGTGATATAGCCAGCGTTCACTCCCGGCAGGGAGTGATTCATCAGAAGGTGCATATCCATTTCCGAAATGCCGGCGGATTGGCCGATCGTCCGGAACGTCTGTCGTAGGTCGTTGCCCCAATGGCTAAGAACCGCGCGCGCCTGCTTGTGCTCTTCGAGGTGGCCGCTCGGAGATTGACTTGGAAACAGCCAGGTGGCCGCCGCCTCCGGATAGATGATCGATCCCAGACGACGGAGCCGAAAGATCGCATGCAGCATCGGTCGGGAGAGCGGAATGTCAAAGGCCTTGTCAGCCCCGCCCTTCGGCTTTGGCAGGTGCAGCGTCCGTTCGGAGAAGCTGATGTGTTCCAGCCTGACGTGCTTGAGCGCGTCCGGCCGCGACCCGCTGAGAAGCAGCAGGAGCTGGAAATCCCGCCGGATCGGATTGGGAATGGCCGCCAGTTGCTCGAACCACGCCGGCAGATCGGCTAGGCCCATGGCCGAGTCGCGCCTTTTTTCAGGGTTCCAGTCCACGCTGGAGGCGGGATTGTCGGATGGTAGGCTGCGACACGTCTTGCGGGCGTGATTGTAGACCGCGCGAAAGCTCCGCATCGCGGAGTTGGCGATCGCGGGTCCATTCTGTCGCGTCATGTCGTTATGACGGTCCGCGACGATGCGAGGATCGTCGCCGAGCTCCTGTAGCGGGCGGTCGAGCCAACAAGCCAACAATCGTTCAATATGGTCGGCGTAGGTCTTCACCGTGGTGGGGCTCCGCATCTTCCGCAGCATGTGGAGATCCCGGTATCGGCCCCAGGCTTCTCGCAGCGTGGGCGAGGTCGCAGATTTGGGTTCAGGTGAGCACACAGGCTTTGGCGTTCGTGGATCGATGCCGGAGGCAATCCGACCGAGAAGGGCGCGCGCCATCGACCGCGCCTCCCGCGCGTTTACCTTCCCTACCCCACCGACCTTCATGCGGATTGTCTCTCGGCCGCCCGGAACGCGCAGATCAGCCTGGATCATGAAGGTCTTGGACCGGCTTCCGACGAGTAGGAAGAAGCCCGCCTGCTCCGCGTCGCGGACGATGTACTGATGCTCGGGCGCCAGCGGCAGCGCCACGATGTTGCGATCCGTCAGATTGGAACGGAGGCCAGAAATTTTCATTTTCAAGTCGCTAGAACGGTGGGTCCAGAACGGCGCTAGAACGGTCTTAGAACGGCAAAGTGCGGATCCCGGATGAAACGGCACCAGACCCCATGAGACAACATTAGGTCTAAATTTTTAAATGCGCAATGGCGGCAATGCGCAAAGAGTACCTTGGCGAACGACAGCGTGTACTAGCGTAAACGGCCATAAGTACTCTTAATCAGCGGGTCGTAGGTTCGATCCCTACTGCACCCACCA
>JBBRQR010000271.1:0-3688 GCA_038226115.1 Sphingomonadales bacterium
CCAACACCCCCGCCAGCGCCTTCAGCCGCCGCGTGACCGCCTCGCCGAACAGCGGCGCATCGGCTGTGGCGAGCGTCAACGTCAGCGTCTCGCCCTCGACCGTCAGGCGGCTTGCCGCAAGCGGAGCGGCGGTCCCGCCGGTCAGGCGTTGACCGAGGCGGAGCGCCAGCCCCCACGCGCGGGCGGTGGCAAGGCTCGCCGCATCGGCAAGACGGGCCAGCCGTGCTGCCTCGACCGTCCCCGGTAAACCACCGAAACACGCGACGAGGGCGGCGGCGAGGACTGCGCGTTCACCCGGCGTGATCGCGACCCAATTGCCGTGAAGCGCAATGTCGAGGCCGCGTTCGGCGCGGAAGTCGGGATGAGCGCGCCACGCGATGTCGCTCAGCAGGCACGTCGCCAATCGCAGGCGGCGCATCGCCAGGGTTTCGCCGCCCGCAAACACATCGTCCATCCAGCGCATCAGCAGGTCGCCGTGTTCGGGGAAGCGCCCCGACCGCGCCCCTTCGTCGCGCGCGGCGGCAATCAGTGGATCCTCGGCCTGAAGCGCGGGGGACATACGTTCGAACAGCAGACCTTCACGCAGGCCATAGGCGCTGGCGACGATGCTGCTGCTGCCGAGCCGCTTGACGACCGCGCCGAGCAATAGCGCCGCGCCGGGGAGCGACGGCAGGCGGCTCGTCGAGATTGCCGTCACCGCCTTCAACGTCTTGGGATCGACACGGGCAAGCGAGCGCGCCAGTCGCGCCGGGGCCGACGTCGCCATCGTATATTGCTGGATCACCGGCAGCGGATAATCAGTCGACCAAATGTCGAGCTGCGCCAGTGCGCGCCATGACCCGCCGACCATGTAGAACGGCTTGCCCGCCCCCTTGGCTGCCCAGTCGACGCGAGCGAGCGCGGCCGCGATAAACGGGCGCAGTGCCCGGGTACCCCGCTTGCGGACCGCATCGAGGCGCAGCGCGCCGATGGGCAGCGAGATCCGGTCGTGGACCTGCCCGCGCTCGACGCGGATCAGCTCGAGACTGCCGCCGCCAAGATCGCCGACGATGCCGTCGGCATCAGGGATGCCGGCGATCACCCCGAGTGCCGCGCCGCGAGCCTCCGCCTCGCCACTGATAATCTCGATGTCGAGACCGCAGGAATCGTGCACGGCGTCGATGAAGCGTTGGGCGTTGCTCGCCTCGCGCACGGCAGCGGTGGCGACGACGCGCAGGTCGCTTACACCCATATCGCGCGCCAGCATGGCGAAGCGGGCGAGCGCGGCGACAGCGACCTTGATCGAGCCGCCGCTCAACCGCCCGTCGCTGGCGATACCGCGACCGAGCCCGGCCATCACCTTTTCGTTGAATATGACCGCCGGCGTTCGCGTCTGTCCGGCATAGACGACCAATCGAACCGAGTTCGATCCGATGTCGACGATGCCGGTCAGGTCGCTGTCGGTTGCGAGAACAGCCGGAGGCTTAGGCCGCAGCCACGGCAGAACGCTCATTCGCCCGACTTGTCGTCGCTATCGGCGAGCGCCAGATGCGGCACCATCTCGTGCCCGCGCAACGCTGCACCGCGCCCCGACAACGACGGGTTGGTCATGAAATAATGGTGGAGGTTAAACGCCGGCTGCCCCCCGCGCGTGATCCGGTCATAGCTGCCGTCGGCGTTGAGCGACCACGACTGCTCGGTGTCCTTGAGATTGGCGAGCATGACCTGATCGAGAACCTGGGCATGGACCGTCGGGTTTTCGACCGGCACCAGCACCTCGACGCGGCGGTCGAGGTTGCGCGGCATCCAGTCGGCCGAACTGATGAACAGCTTGGTATCACGCGACGGCAGGTCGTGCCCCGCCGCAAAGGCGAAAATCCGGCTGTGCTCGAGAAAGCGTCCGATAATCGAGCGAACGCGGATGTTGCTGCTCATGCCGGGGACACCGGGTATAAGGCAGCAGATACCGCGGACGATCAGGTCGATCTCGACCCCCGCCTCGCTCGCCTCATAAAGTTTTTCGATGATGCCGGTGTCGACAAGGCTGTTGAGCTTCGCCCAGATCGCCGCCGGACGTCGATCCTTTGCCGCCGCAATTTCATTGTCGATCAGGCCGTACAGCATGGGCCGCATCGTCAGCGGGGCCATGCCGAGCTTTGCCAGCCGCGTCGGCTGGACGTAGCCGGTGATGTAGTTGAGCACCTGCGCGGCGTCGCGCGCGAGCACCGGATCGGCAGTGAAGAACGACAGGTCAGTGTAGATCCGCGCCGTCACCGGATGATAATTGCCGGTGCCGAAATGGACATAGGTCCGCAACTCGTCGCTTTCGCGGCGGACGACCATCGACAGCTTGGCGTGGGTCTTCCACTCGACGAAGCCATAGACAACCTGGACCCCGGCACGTTCGAGCGCCGCTGCCCACATAAGGTTCTGCTCCTCGTCGAAGCGCGCCTTCAGCTCGACGACGGCGGTCACCGACTTGCCGGCCTCTGCCGCGTCGATCAGCGCACGGACGATCGGCGAGTTCTTGCCGGCGCGGTAGAGCGTCTGCTTGATCGCGATGACGTCGGGGTCGAGCGCCGCCTGCCGCAGGAACGCGAGGACGACCTCGAAACTCTCATATGGGTGGTGGACGACGAGGTCCTTGTCGCGGATCGCCGCGAAGCAGTCGCCGCCGTGTTCGCGGATGCGTTCGGGAAATCGCGGGGTGTAGGGCTCGAACTTGAGGTCGGGGCGGTCCTCGTCGACGAGCACGCCAAGGTCGGCAATCCCGAGGATGCCGGTGACGACGGTGACGTCGCGCTCCCCGACACCGAGCGCGTCACGAACAAGAATGTGGAGACCGGGGGGCGTCGCCGCCTCGATCTTCAGGCGGATGACATCGCCGCGTCGCCGCCGCTTGATCGCCGACTGGTAATAGCGAACGAGGTCTTCGGCCTCCTCCTCGATTTCGATGTCGCTGTCGCGGATGACCCGAAACGCGCCGTCGCCGAGGAGTTCGTAACCGGGAAATAGCTGGTCGAAGAACAGCCGGATGGTGTCCTCGAGGCTGATGTAGCGCGCGGTCCGCCCCGGCAGCCGGGTGAAGCGCGGCAGCATCGACGGCAGCATCAGCAGCGCGCGCAAAATCTCATCGTCCGACGTCCGGCGAAGTTCGAGGATCAGGCTGAAGCCCTTGTTCGGGATGAAAGGGAACGGGTGCGCCGGGTCGATCGCCTGCGGCGTCAGCACCGGAAAGACATGGTCGAGAAAGTGCCGTTCGAGCCACGCGGTGTCGGCGGCGTTCAAATCGCGCGACTTCAAAACATGGAAATCGACCCCCGCGAGCCGCCGAGTCAGGTCACCCCATGTCGCCTGCTGGCTTTCCATCAGCCGGTCACCGGTTACCGCGATCGCCGCCAGCTGCTCGGCGGGCGTCGCCCCCTCCGGAGACCGCGTCTCGATCCCGGCATTGACCTGCCCGCGCAGCCCCGCGACGCGGACCATGTAGAATTCGTCGAGGTTGTTCCCACTGATCGACAAAAACCGCAGCCGTTCGAGCAACGGATGGTTCGGGTTCGCCGCCTCGTCGAGCACCCGCTGATTGAAGCTGAGCCACGACAGCTCGCGATTGAAATACCGCTCGGTATCGACGACGCCATCGGCCACCGGCGGCGGCAGGGTCGAAACATCGAGGCGGCGGGGAACGTCCATCGTGGCGTTGTAGCGC
>JBBRQR010000272.1:0-3688 GCA_038226115.1 Sphingomonadales bacterium
GACCGGCGGCAGGCTGCGCTTGGGGTCACCGCGCACCCCGCCCTGGATCAGCCCGAGGTGGGTCGCACGGTCGACGGTGTCGGCGCGGTAGAAGGTCGTCCCGTCGAAGCGGTGCTGGTCGGTATAGCGCAGGAAGTTCGCCGTCGTCAGCGGGGCATGGGCGCGGTCGAGGTCGAGGGTGATCGTACCGGCGGCGGTGACGATGCGGACACGGACCTGACCGGGGCCGACCGGCGGCACGACAGGCTTGGCGGGGATAGCAGCGGCAGGCGACGGCGTAACCGGCGTGGCAACCTTGGGGGCAACCGGCGCGGCAGGCGGTGTCACCTCGACGGGGAGGGGCGCGGCAGGCGTGGTCGATACGACGGCGGGCGGTGCGATGGCGGCGGGTGGCGCAATTTGCGCTCCGGCAGCGGTCGCAACCATGACGGCGAGCAGCGCGGCCCGGATCATGTCGCCGCCGCCCGCTCTGCCAACCAGCGTTCGAGCCATTTGATCGAATAGTCGCCCGCGATGAAGTCGGGGTCGTCGAGCAGCGCCTGATGGAGCGGGATCGTCGTCTTGACCCCGGTGATGACAAACTCCTCGAGCGCACGCTTCAAACGGAGGCGGCACTGTTCGCGGTCGTCGCCGAAGACGATCAGCTTGGCGATCAGGCTGTCGTAGTGCGGCGGGATTTTGTATCCGGCATAGAGCGCACTGTCGACGCGGACGCCGGGGCCGCCGGGGGCGTGATAGTCGGTCACCCGCCCCGGTGACGGCGCGAAGGTCGCGGGGTCCTCGGCGTTGATCCGGCATTCGATCGCATGACCGGCGAAACGGACCTGCTCCTGTGTCACCGACAACGGCAACCCGCTCGCGATGCGGATCTGTTCGCGGACGAGGTCGAGGCCGGTGATCGCCTCGGTCACCGGATGTTCGACCTGCAGGCGGGTGTTCATCTCGATAAAGTAGAACTTCCCGTCTTCGTACAGGAATTCCATCGTTCCAGCGCCGCGATACTTGAGCTTGGCGACGGCGGCGCGGACGACTTCGCCCATCTCGGCGCGGACGGCGGCTGACAGGGCCGGGGAAGGGGCCTCCTCCAGCACCTTCTGGTGGCGGCGCTGGAGCGAGCAGTCGCGCTCGCCGAGGTGGATCGCGCCGCCCTGCCCATCGCCGAAGACCTGAAATTCGATGTGGCGCGGCTCGGACAGGTATTTCTCGATGTACACCGTATCGTCGCCGAACGCGGCCTTCGCCTCGGCCTTTGCCTGCGCCATCAGCGCGGCGAGCGACCCGGCATCGGGCACAACCTTCATGCCGCGTCCGCCACCCCCCGACGCAGCCTTGATGAGCACCGGATAGCCGATGGCGTCGGCGACCTTGACGCCTTCGGCGGCGTCGGCGACAGCGCCGTCGGAGCCAGGGACAAGCGGCAGGCCGATGGCGGCAGCGGTACGCTTCGCCTCGACCTTGTCGCCCATCGTCCGGATATGTTCGGGGTCGGGCCCGATCCAGATGATGTTATGCTCCTCGACAATGTCGGCAAAGCGCGCGTTTTCGCTCAAGAAACCATAGCCGGGGTGGATCGCATCGGCCTGCGCGATCTCGGCGGCGGAGATGATATTGGGGATGTTAAGGTAGCTATCGGTCGCCGACGGCGGCCCGATGCAGATCGCCTCGTCGGCGAGCCGGACGTGCATCGCATCGGCGTCGGCAGTCGAATGGACCGCGACCGTCTTGATGCCCATGTCGTGCGCTGCGCGGTGGACGCGGAGGGCGATTTCGCCGCGATTGGCGATCAGGATCTTCTTGATCACTATTCGATAACCACCAGCGGCTCATCATACTCGACCGGCTGCTCGTTGGTCACGAGGATGCGCGTCACCGTTCCCGCCCTGGTAGCGGTGATCGGGTTCATAACCTTCATCGCCTCGATGATAAGCAGGGTCGCACCGACCTTCACGACGCTGCCGACGCTGACATACGGCGGGCTGGTCGGGTCGGGCGTCAGATACGCCGTCCCGACGATCGGCGCGCGGACGAGGCCGGGATGCTGGCGAACGTCATCGACCGCCGGTGCCGCTGCTACAGCCACCGCGGTAGCTGCCGGGGCGTGCGCGACGGGCGCGGGCGCATAGGCCATCGCCGGAGCCGCCGCCTTGCGCGCAACGCGCACCTTGCGGTCGCCGTCGTGAACCTCGATCTCGGTCAGGTTGGTTGCGTCGAGCAGTTCGGCCAGCTCGCGGACGAGCTTGGTATCGACCTGCATCGGTCCGGTCGTGTCGGTCATGCTTACCCTCGGTTGCCCCGCTAACCCTGTCAGAACGTCGCGGCGGCGTCCAGCGCGAGCGCATAGCCGAGTGCGCCAAAGCCCGCGATCGTCGCCCGCGCGACGGGTGCGATCAGACTGACGTGGCGAAACGCTTCGCGCGCGGCGGGGTTCGACAGGTGCACCTCGATCACCGGCACGGCGATGCCCTTGACCGCGTCGTGGAGCGCAACCGACGTGTGCGTCAGCCCGCCCGCATTCAGGATCACCGCGCGCACCCCCCGGCTGCCTGCCTCGTGAAGCCAGTCGATCAGATGCCCCTCGTGGTTCGACTGGCGCAGGTCGACGCTCAGCCCGAGTGTGGTTGCGCGGTCGTCGAGCATCGTCGCGATGTCGTCGAGCGTCGCCGTCCCATAGATCGCGGGTTCGCGGCTGCCGAGCAGGTTGAGGTTCGGCCCGTTGAGGACATAGACGGTGGTGTTGGCCATGGGGCCGACTATATGGACTAGCACCCCCCTCTGTCATCCCCGCCTGCGCGGGGGAGAAGACAGGAACAAGAGCGACGCCCGCATGATCGACCTCACCCTCAACGGCGACCCCCGCCCCGTCGCCGACGGCACCACCATCGCCGCCCTCCTCGCCGACCTTGGTCTCGACGCCGCCAAGGTCGCGGTCGAGCGCAACCGGGTCATCGTCGCGCGCTCGACCTTCGCCGTGCAGGCGCTCGCGGCAGGCGATGCGCTCGAAATCGTCCACTTCGTCGGCGGCGGGCAGGGCGACACCTGGACCGTCGCGGGGCGCACCTTCACCTCGCGGCTGATCGTCGGCACCGGCAAATACGCCGACTATGCCCAGAACGCGGCGGCGGTTGCGGCGTCGGGGGCGGAGATCGTCACCGTCGCCGTCCGCCGGGTCAACGTCATGGACCGGGGCAAGCCGATGCTGACCGACTACATCGACCCCAAAAAGGTCACTTACCTGCCCAACACCGCCGGGTGCTTCACCGCTGACGACGCGGTGCGGACGCTGCGGCTGGCGCGCGAGGCAGGGGGGTGGAACCTCGTCAAACTCGAGGTGCTGGGCGAGGCACGGACGCTCTACCCCGACATGGCGGCAACGCTGATCGCGACCGCCGAACTGGTCAAGGACGGCTTCGACGTCATGGTCTATTGCGCCGACGACCCGATCGCGGCGAAGCGGCTTGAGGACCTTGGCGCGTGCGCGATCATGCCCTTGGGTGCGCCGATCGGCTCGGGATTGGGGCTGCAAAACCCGGTGATGATCCGCCTGATCGTCGAGGGCGCGGGCGTCCCGGTGCTGGTCGACGCCGGGGTCGGCACCGCGTCCGACGCCGCGATCGCAATGGAGCTGGGGTGCGACGGCGTCTTGATGAATACCGCCATCGCCGAAGCGAAGGACCCCGTCGCGATGGCC
>JBBRQR010000273.1:0-3660 GCA_038226115.1 Sphingomonadales bacterium
AGTTCAATAAAGGCGGTCGCCCGGTGGCGTCAAGGTAAGCTCGACCTGCGTTGCGTGCGCGGCGAGCGGCTGATAGCGCGGCTCCGTGCAGGATTCGCCACCCGAAATTGTCATCACCGCGCTTGCCCGTCCGGCCGGTGCCGTCGCTTATGATAGCGTGATCATCCCGCGAGCGCAGCTGATCACGGCAGCGGGGCGGATCGAGGACCTTCTCGGCAGCGTTGCGGGCTTCCAGCAATTCCGCCGCACCGACAGCCGCGCCGCCAACTCGACAAGCCAGGGGGCGACGCTGCGTGCGCTCGGCGGTAATGCCGCGAGCCGGGCACTCGTCCTGCTCGACGGGGCCCCGCTCGCCGATCCGTTCGCCGGGTTCATCCCGTGGTTCGCGCTGTCGCCCGAGCGGCTGGCGAGCCTTCGCGTCACGCGCGGGGCCGGCGCGGGGGCATTCGGCGAAGGCGCACTCGCCGGGACGATCGAGCTCAACAGCGTCGACCCGCTTGCCCGCGCCGCAAGTGCCGAACTCGTCGGCGGCAGTTTCGGGTCGGTCAGTGCGCGCGGATCGGTCGCCGTCCCCCTTGCTGGCGGCGGGATTGCGCTATCGGGGCGTTTCGACCGCAGCAACGGTTACATCCTCGTCACACCAGCCCGGCGTGGTCTCGCCGACATCCCGGCGGGGTACGCGCAGGGTAGCGCCAGCCTGCGCGTCGTCGTGCCGACGGCGGCGGGCGCCATCAGCCTCGACGCGCTGGGATACGCCGACCGGCGGACGCGCGGCGTCGCAGGCGTCACATCGCACGTCAGCGGTTTCTTCGGGAGCGTCAGGCTGACCGGCGGCGCGCTTTGGCGGTACGACGCACTCGCCTTCGTCAACGCGCCGACTTTTGCGACGACGGCGGTCAGTCTCGATGCGGCGCGGGCTGTGGCGACGCCGTCGTCGAACCAGTTTAATACGCCTGCCTTCGGCACTGGCGGTAAAATCGAGCTCCGCCCGCCACGGCTCGGCCCGGTCGAGCTGCGGTTCGGGGCCGACGTCCGGACCGATGGCGGGCGCACCGAAGAATTCGCGCGCTACGTCGGCGGTGGCTTTTCGCAGCTCCGCGTCAGCGGTGGCTCCAATACCGTCGCCGGGGGCTTTGCCGAGGCGAGCGTCGCCGCGACCGACGCGCTGACGCTCACCGCGACGGGCCGAATCGACCGTTGGACCATCGCCGCTGGTTTCCTGGATGTCCGCACTCTGGGCACAGGCGCGGTATCGGCGACCCGCTTTGCCGACCGCGAGCAAACCGAACCGACGGTGCGCGGCGGCGCGGCATGGACCGTGGCGCGCGGCATCACGCTGCGCGCGGCGGGCTATACCGGCTATCGCCTGCCGACGCCGAACGAGCTGTACCGCCCGTTCCGCGTCGGGCTCGACGCCACGGCGGCAAACGCGACGCTCGTCCCCGAACGCCTGCGCGGTGCCGAGGTCGGGGTCGATGTTGCGCGTCCGGGGCTGCGGCTCGCCCTCACCGGGTTTGACAATCATGTCGCAAATGCGATCGGCAATGCGACCATCGCGGCGGGGCCGGGGTCGTTCGATCAGGTGGGTTTCGTCGCCGCTGGTGGCGTCTTTCGGCGACGGGTCAACCTCACCGCGATCGACGCGAAGGGGGTCGAGGTCGAACTTCATGCTGCGCGCGGGGCGTGGCGGCTCGATGTGAGCTATGCCTACACCGACGCTCGCGTGTCGGCCCCCGGTACGGCACAGGACGGGCGCGCTCCGGCGAACACGCCGCAGCAGGCAGCGGCGGCGACGCTGGGGTGGGCCGGGCCGATGGTGTCGGTGCCGGTGGGGGCATCGGTGACGATCCGCTATGCCGGGCCGCAATTCGACGACGATCTGTCGACGCGGCGGCTCGGCAGCGCGACGACGGTCGATGCGACGGTCGAGATTCCGCTGCGCCGGGGAGTGGCGCTGACCTTCCGTGCCGAGAACCTTGCCGACGCGCTCGTTGCGAGCGGGGTGTCGGCGATCGGCGTGATCGACCGGGGGACGCCGCGCACGCTGTGGGCTGGGGTGCGGGTCGGCGGGCGCTGACGCTTGCCGTTGCGCCGCGCGCGAGGCACAGCGGGCAAAACCTGGGGAGATCAGCGATGAACCGTGTCCTCGCGCATACCGGCGCGCGTTATCCGATCGTGCAGGCGCCGATGGGGTGGATCGCACGGTCGGCGCTCGCCAGTGCGGTGTGTAACGCGGGTGGTCTCGGCATTATCGAAACGTCGTCGGGCGAGACGGCAAACTGCCAGGCCGAAATCCTCAAGATGCGCGACCTGACGACCGCGCCGTTCGGGGTCAATCTGCCGATCCTGTTCCTCAAGGACGACGCGATGCTGCGCTTCATCTGCGACAGCGGGGTCAAGTTCGTGACCACCTCGGCGGGGTCACCGGCGAAGTTCGTCGCGCCGTTGAAGGCCGCCGGGATCACCGTCTACCACGCGGTGCCGACGCTCGACGCGGCGATGAAGGCAGTTGGGGCCGGTGTTGATGGCCTTGTCGTCGAGGGGGCCGAGGGCGGCGGCTTCAAGAACCCCGAGGAAGTATCGACGCTGGTGCTGCTCCAGGCGATCCGCCGCGCAAGCGACGTGCCAATGATCGCCGCCGGGGGTATCGTCGACGGGCGCGGGATGGCGAGCGCGTTCGCCGTCGGGGCCGAAGCGGTCCAGATGGGGACGCGCTTTGTCAGTGCCGCCGAAAGCCCGGTCCATGCCAACTACAAGGCGGCAATCGTCGCGGCGGGGGTGACGGGGACGGTCGTTCTCAACAAGAAATCGTCGCCGTGTATCCGCGCGCTCAAGACGAACCGTACCGCCGCGATCGCCGAAGCCGGGCTGATGCCGCCCGACACCTTCAGCCGCATTCTCGAGCTGTATTTCGGCGGCGACATGGAGGCAGCGGTTGGGTTGGCGGGTCAGTCGGCCGGGCTGATCGACGCCGTCCGCCCCGTCGCCGACATCATCGCCGACACGGTTGCCGAATTCTTCGCCGAAACCGAGCGACTGGGGGCGATGGCGGCGGCGCACGACTTCGGCTGAAACGGGATTGGGGCGGTTGCCACCGTAACGAAAGCGTTCGTCGCGCGTTCAGGCGGTGCCGCGCAAAGCTGCGGTATGACGTTTTAGGATCGTATCATGGCCCGACCGACCGCTCTCCGCCTCACCTTGGCGAGCTCCGTTGCTGCCCTCGCTCTGGCGGCGTGCAACCCGGCACCGACGGCAACCGCGCCCGCCGGAACGCAGCCGGTCTCCGCTGCGCCGATCGCCGCCTTGCCACTGGCGACGGCCGCCCCGCCCGCGCTGCTCGTCGCCGCGCCGGTCGTCCTGCCGCCGGTCGCCACCCGCGTTCGCGTCGCACCGCGCCCGAAGGAGCGCTACCGCTACGTCGAGCGCGCGGCGCAATATAACCGTGCCTTCGGCGATTCGCCGCCCGACTACACCGTCGATTATCAGGGGACGCGCCCGTATGTGTGGCGCGCCAACAGCGGTGCGTACCGTGTCGCCGAGCGGTTGCCGCACGGCGAGCGAACCTATTATTACGCCGCCGGCAGCGACCAGCGATTTGATGTCGAGGACCCGCGCGGTGGCTTCGCCTATGACCGTGGCGAGCTCGTCTGGGTCTATGGC
>JBBRQR010000274.1:0-3558 GCA_038226115.1 Sphingomonadales bacterium
ACAAACGGAGCCTGACGCGATGGAATCGTACAAGATCATCGACCACACCTACGACGCGGTCGTCGTCGGCGCGGGCGGCAGCGGGCTGCGCGCCGCGATGGGCATTGCCGAAACCGGGCTAAAGGTCGCGTGCATCACCAAGGTGTTCCCGACGCGGTCGCACACCGTCGCCGCGCAGGGCGGAATTGCCGCCAGCCTCGGCAACATGGGCCCCGACAGCTGGCAGTGGCACATGTACGATACCGTCAAGGGCAGCGACTGGCTCGGAGATCAGGACGCGATCGAATATCTGTGCCGCGAAGCCCCCAAGGCGGTCTACGAACTCGAACACTTCGGGGTGCCGTTCAGCCGGACCGAGGAAGGCAAGATTTACCAACGCGCATTCGGCGGCATGACGCAGAACATGGGCGAAGGTCCGCCGGCGCAGCGGACGTGCGCCGCCGCCGATCGCACCGGCCATGCGATGCTCCACGCGCTGTACCAACAGAGCCTCAAGCACGACACCGACTTCTACATCGAATATTTCGCGATCGACCTCATCATGGTGAATGGCGAGTGCAAGGGCGTCATCGCGCTCAACATGGAAGACGGGTCGATCCACCGCTTCCGCGCGCACAGCGTAGTGCTGGCGACCGGCGGCTACGGGCGCTGCTATTTCTCGGCGACGAGCGCGCACACCTCGACCGGCGACGGCGGCGGCATGGCGATCCGCGCCGGCGTGCCGATGCAGGACATGGAGTTCGTCCAGTTCCATCCGACCGGCATCTACGGCGCGGGCGTCCTCATCACCGAGGGCGCGCGCGGCGAGGGCGGGTATCTGACGAACAAGGACGGCGAGCGTTTCATGGAACGCTATGCCCCGTCGGCGAAGGACCTCGCCTCACGCGACGTCGTCAGCCGTTCGATGGCGATGGAAATTCGCGAAGGCCGCGGCGTCGGGGCCGAGGGTGATCACATCAACCTCCACCTCAATCACATCGACCCCGCCGTCCTCCACGAACGCCTGCCGGGCATCAGCGAGACCGCCAAAATCTTCGCCGGTGTCGATGTCACCAAGGAGCCGATTCCGGTAACTCCTACAGTTCATTACAACATGGGCGGTATCCCGACGAACTATCATGGCGAGGTCGTCACGCTGAAGGACGGCGACCCCGACAGCGTCGTCCCCGGCCTGTTCGCGGTCGGCGAGGCGGCGTGCGTCTCGGTTCACGGCGCGAACCGGCTCGGCTCAAACTCACTGATCGATCTCGTCGTCTTCGGGCGCGCGACCGCGCACCGCGTCGGCGCGACCGTCAAGCCGTTCACCGCCCACAGTGCGCTGCCCAAGGACTCAGCCGACTTTGCGCTTGGGCGCCTCGACGGCTACCGCTTCAGCAAGGGCGGATCGCCGACGGCTGCCGTGCGCGGGGCGATGCAAAAGACGATGCAGGCGAACGCAGGTGTATTTCGCACCAGCGAAGTCCTAGACGAAGGCCGCCGCAAAATCGACGCTGTCTATCAGCAGATGGCCGACATCGGCATCGCCGACCGCAGCATGGTGTTCAACACCGACCTGATCGAAACGCTCGAACTCGACAACATGATCGGGCAAGCGGTGCTGACGATGCACATGGCTGCCGCCCGCCACGAAAGCCGCGGCGCGCACATGCACGAAGACTTCCCCAAGCGCGACGACGAGGCATGGATGAAGCACAGCCTTGGCTGGTTCCGCGACGGCGGGGTCCGGCTCGACCAGCGCCCGGTGCATTCGTACACGCTGAGCGACGATGTGGCGTACATCAAGCCGAAGGCGCGGGTGTATTGATGGGCGACATACAGAGATCGCACGCAGCAAACGAATACCTCTGCGGGTCAAACGCTGCGGCGATCGACACTGTCATGGGCATTATTCAGAATGAGTATGTTGGAAAAGCCTCCATCACGCATTCAGCATTGGTCGGCTTGATGATGGAGCGGAGCAAGTGGACGCCGAGAGTTTATGCGTATCCTAGCAAACAGGTGCCTGGCTCGGAGCTATGGTGCCACCGCTATGTGTTAGGGGCACTAAAGGCAGGCAACCTCGCGCTTGCATGAAGGATTAAATTTTGAAAATCGCTCTGTGCTTAATCGTGACCGTGACACTTGCCACGCCTGCGCATGCTGACTGGCAATATACGAAGTGGGGAATGACACCTGCTCAGGTGATCGCCGCTTCAAAAGGAAAAATAAAGGTCGCTCAGAGCGTGGATTCCAAAACAAAAGGAGCGGAAGGACCCTATTCGTCTGGACCTCGGAATTTTAGTGCCAATATTCATTTTCAAAATTCTAAATTAAGCTCAGTTATATTGACCAGTGAGCCGGGTAATGACTGCTATGTTTTGCGCAATGATTTAGTAAATCTGTATGGCGCACTTGTATCTGAAAAAGAAGGGGTGCTCAAGACAGCTCGCTGGCGGGATAGCAAAAAAGGTAACATTATTGTCTGGACTGCGATCGCGATGAGTTATTGTGCCTTAGAATACAGTCCGCTGTCCGGACCAGATACTTCTGGTTTGTGACCACGGGACGATGGATCAGGTTAAGCACAGTTGAGAATGATATGGTACGTAAATAGCCGGAGAAGACTGATGTCGGTTTGGACGATCCATGCGGCGTATGATGCCGATGCCCAAGTGTGGTACACTTTAGATTGCGATGTTCCGGGACTGGTGACCGAGGGCGCGACGCTCGAGCGCCTGCGCGAGCGCGCCGCTGCTGTGCTCCCCGAATTGCTGGTTGATAACGCGCACCTACTGCCGCCCGAGCGCTTGGTCGGACCACACAGTCTCCACCTCATTGCTTTCCATGAAAGCACTGCGCCGGTCGGGGCGCTGGCCTGATGGGGCAGGGCTATGGCCGTGAACTCAAGCGCATCTTGCTCGCTCATGGCTGCACGTTCGTGCGCCACGGCAAGGGCGATCATGAAATCTGGTATAGTCCGATCAGCGACCGGACGGTAACGGTAGATGCGGGGACGAAGAAGCGCTTCACCGTCGATGCCGTTCTGAAATAAGCGGGTATTAACGAACGGATAAGATAATAGTTGCCGCTTAACCCGCCGCCTCCAGCCGGTCCGCCAGCCACATCTTGATCAGCGCCTGCCGCGTCACGCCGCGATGCTTCGCTTGCACGTCGAGGCGATCGACCATCCACACGGGAAAGTCGACGTTGACGCGCTTGGGCACTTCGTTGATCCGGCGAGCGGATGACCAGTCGACATAGGCATCAATGTCCTCACCATCGTCGAACATGCGGTCAAATTCGTCGGCGGTTATGGGCTTGGCGCTCTTTTTCTCGGGCGCGACGGACCGAGATGATGCGGACTCGGCCGTCGCGAAGTGTGACGACAGCCGTCCAATGCTTGTCGTCGATTTTTCCGACGACGAGGCGGCGCTCTTCGTTGCCATAGTTACCAGCCTTCAATTCAATGGCGCGCTCGTCGCGCCAAATTGCCTGTGCCGCAATGAAATCGATCTGGTGCTTTTCGGCGTTGGCCGCACTCTTGACCGGGTCGAATTCGAAGACTGGCACGTTAGATAG
>JBBRQR010000275.1:0-3552 GCA_038226115.1 Sphingomonadales bacterium
GGCACCATCGTCGGCTTCGGCACCCGCGCCGATGGCACGAGCGGAGCGTATATCCTGACCGCTGTCCCCGAGCCCGCGAGCTGGGCGATGATGGTCGCGGGCTTCGGTTTCGTCGGGGCGTGTGCCCGCCGCCGGAGCCGGAACAGCGTCGTCGCCTAAGCCAAGCGAGATCACGAAGGGAAGCCGGGCGAAAGTCCGGCTTCACCGCGTTTGGCGGTATCGACCGGGTTGGCATCGCCTTGTCCGCGCTGGCCCGGTACGACGCACGGGATTGTAGCGACGGGTGCGGCGGGATGAGCGATGACGGCGTAACCTACCCAGCCATCGGGATCGTTGGCGCGGGCGCGTGGGGATGTGCGCTGGCGCAGGTCGCGGCGAGCAGCGGTGCGGTGCGGTTATGGGCGCGCGACGCCGCCACGGTCGCTGCGATCGCCGCCACGCAAACTGCGCCGCGCCTGCCCGGCATCGCGCTCGACCCCGCGATCCGCGCGACAACCGACTTTGCCGCGCTTTATGACAGCGACGCGCTGGTGATCGTCCTTCCGGTCGCGGCGACGGCGGCGATCCTCGCCCGCCTGTCGTCGTGGTCGCCGCGCCCGCTGGTCCTCGCCGCGAAGGGGCTGGCCCCCGGCGGGGCCGCGCTTGCCGACACCGCCGCCGCCGCGCTGCCGGGCTGGCCCATCTCCTTGCTGTCGGGGCCGACCTTTGCCGCCGAAGTCGTGCGCGGCCTGCCAGCGGCGGCGACGCTGGCGTGCGCCGACCCTGCCGTCGCGACGGCGCTCGCGGCACGGCTCAGCCAACCGGCCTTCCGGCTTTATACTTCGACCGATGTCGTCGGCGTCGGCCTCGGCGGGGCGGTTAAAAACGTGCTCGCGATCGCCGCCGGGGTCGTTGCGGGCGCGCGGCTGGGCGACAACGCCCGCGCCGCGACGATCACGCGTGGCTTTGCCGAGATGCGGCGCTTTGGGGCGGCGATGGGGGCCGACCCCGCGACGCTCGCCGGACTGTCGGGGCTGGGCGACCTCATCCTGACGTGCACCGGCCCGGCGTCGCGCAACTTCGCGTTCGGTGTCGCTTTGGGTGAAGGTGCCGACGCGGCCAGCGCCCTCTCCGCGAGCCGGGGCGTCGCCGAGGGCGCGGCGACCGCGCCGATCCTGGTCGCCGCTGCCACCGCGCGCGGGATCGACCTGCCGATCGCCGCCGCCGTGGCCGATCTGGTTGCCGGGCGCGTCGCGGTCGACGCCGTCATCGCGCGCCTGCTCGACCGGCCGCGCCGCGCTGAATAGGCCCGCCGCCAAGCCGCAGGTCAGAAGTCGACCGCAACCCCGCGCCGTTCCCAATCGCCGTAGCGAACCGGATCGGGACCGTCGCGCCCGCCGATTTCGGGAACCGGCTGGGCGGGGTCCATCTCGGGCTCGGGGGCACCGGGAACGGGCAGTTCGTGCGGGGCTTCGTTGGGGTTGAGGTCGGGGCTCGGCGATGAGGCCATTGCGCTTCTCCGGTGCTTCGGCTTGAGATGACGCCAATATAGGATGTGGGAAGGCCGTTGCGATGACCGATCTGACCGGACGCGCGATCGCGGTGACAGGGGCGGGCAGCGGCATCGGGCGCGCGCTCGCCATGTTGCTGGCGAAAAAGGGGGTCCGCCTTGCGTTGTCCGACAAGGACGCGACCGGCCTGAATGAAACCAAAGCGTTGCTGGGCAATTCCCCCGCCACGATAACCGTCCTCGACGTCACCGACACCACGGCGCTGACGGCGTGGATCGACGAGGCGGCGCGCGAATACGGCGGGTTGGACGGCATCATCAACAACGCCGGGCTGTCGGTCGTCGCGCCGTTCGCCGATTGTCCGGTGGCCGATTTCGACCGGGTGATGGACGTCAATTTCGGCGGCGTCGTCGCCGGGTGCCGCGCCGCGCTGCCCCATTTGCGCCAGTCGGATGCGGCGTGGCTTGTCAATATTTCCAGCGTTTTCGGGATGATGGGCTACCCGACCCAATCGGCATACAACGCGTCGAAATACGCCGTGCGCGGCTTGACCGAGGCGCTTCACCTCGAACTCGCGGCGACCGATCCGCACATCCGCGTCATCCGCGTCCACCCCGGCGGGATCAAGACCAACGTCGCGCGCAACGCCAAATTCATCGCCGGGATGCCGGGCACCCAAAGCGCGCTCGACTCGGGCGACGAGTTCGAGAAAAATGCGCGAACGACCCCCGAGCAAGCCGCCGCGACGATCGTCGCCGGTATGGAGAAGGGCAGCCCCCGCGTCCTGATCGGCGCGGACGCGCGCATGATCGACTGGATCACCCGCATCTTTCCCGTGACATATTACAAACGCATCGGCGCGTTCCTCGGGGGTAGCTGACGCGCCAGCGACCGCGCCCGCTCAACGCGGCGGCGTGACCCCGCCGGTGGCAACGATACTGGGGCGTGTCGAGATACGGGCGAACCACTCGCTCAAACGGAGGTGCGGGGTGAGGTCGACGATTCCGGCGAAGTGCCCGAAGTCGATCGAGCACCACAAGGCGATGTCGGCGACGGTGAAAGCTTCGCCAGCGACGAACGCGCCGATATGCTGGTCGAACCATGCCAGCGCGTCGACGACCTTGGGCCGATTGCTCGCACCGAACGCCTTGTGTTCACTGCCGAAAACCGCTGCCGTCAGCGGGTGGTCATAGACCCACGACAGCGACAACGGGGTGCCGAGAACGGTCTCGACCCGGCGCAGCGCGACATCGACGAGCGCACGGTCGAGCGCGCCAAGGCCGAACAGCGGCGGGTCGGGGTGAAGCGCGTCGAGGTAGCGGCAGATCGAAACCGATTCGGCGATGACGGTGCCGTCGTCGAGTTCAAGCGCCGGGACCTGCCCGCGCGGGTTCTTGGCGATAAATTCGGGGGTCTTGTGCGCGCGTTGAAAGATGGCGAGGTCGGTTGTGGGCAGCGCAATGCCCTTTTCGGCGGCGAAAATCGTCACCCGGCGCGGATTGGGAGCCGGCGGCCCGGCGCTCCACAACATCATTTCGCAAATCTCCCCTGAAGTGTCCGCGCGGCGGCGGTCGGCGACATCTTGTCGCGATCACGGTCAACGAGCAAGTTCGCTCGCTGCATCGCCGCCACGTCGATCGCGCCGACGAGCGGGCGCAGCGCCGCGTCGAGCGCATGATCCTTCGCGCGGGCCGGTGAAACGAGCAGCAGCGCGTCATACGACGGGATGGCGCCGAGCGGATCGGTGAGGACGACGAGGTCCTGTGCCGCGATCCGTCCGTCGCTTGAAAACGCCGAGATGACATCGGCCTCACCGCTCGCCAGCGCGCGGTACATGAACGTCGGCTCAAACGATTTCTTCGCCTTGAACGCGAGGTGGTACGCCGCATCGAGCCCCGCCCATTCGGGCCGCGAAAGGAATTCGATGTCGGCCCCGAGCGTCAGCCCCGGCGCGGCGCGGGCAAGATCGGCGATCGTCGTCAGATTCAGCCGGGTCGCGGTGTCGCGGCGGACGGCGAGGACATAGGCGTTTTCGAACCCGAGCGGACCGACGACGCCAACA
>JBBRQR010000276.1:0-3536 GCA_038226115.1 Sphingomonadales bacterium
CGGCGCATCGGACCTGATGGTTGCGGTGTTCGGCGAGCTTGGCCGCCACGCGCGCAGTGCGGTCGGCGTCGCCGCCTTGCCGCTCGGGGTCGCGGTGGAGATCGACGCGATTGTCGCGGTGCGCGATTAGGCTGCCGCTAAACACATTCGGGCGTTAGGACTGGCGTATGGCCCGTCCGATCACCGCTCGAATCGTTGGAAACGCTTGCGAAATTTCTTCGGGCGCCTGGAATGCGTGTGCTGGGGCAGGAAATCCCTTTCTAGGACACGCGTTTTTCACCGCATTGGAGGATTCCGGCAGCGCGACGCCGGAGACCGGGTGGCAGCCGGTCCACCTTGTGATCGACGATGCCGCCGGACAGCCGGCCGCGATCATGCCCAACTATCTGAAATCGCACAGTCAGGGTGAATATGTCTTCGACCACGGCTGGGCCGATGCGTGGGCGCGAGCCGGCGGGCGATACTACCCCAAGCTGCAAAGTTGCGTGCCGTTTACGCCAGCAACGGGCGCGCGGTTATTGCTGCGCGATCAATCGCTTGGCCCATCTCTACTCGGTGCAGCCGAGGCGTTGACGGTACAGAACAAGCTGTCGTCGGCGCATGCGACATTCATCACTCCCGAACAGGTTCCGACGTTTGAAGCGGCCGATTGGCTCATCAGGATCGATCAGCAATTCCACTGGGTGAACAACGATTACAAGAACTTCGATGACTTTCTTGCCGATCTGTCATCGCGCAAGCGGAAGACAATTCGGCGTGAGCGCGAGGGGGCGGTGAGCGGCGGCGTCGAGATCGAGCTGCTGACCGGAGCGGCAATTACCGAGCGACACTGGGACGCGTTCTGGAATTTCTATCAGGACACCGGCAGCCGCAAGTGGGGACGACCGTATCTTACGCGTAAGTTCTTCAGTTTGTTGGGGGAACGCATGGACGACCGCGTTTTGCTCGCCGTCGCGCGGCGGGGAAATCGCATCATCGCCGGGGCGCTCAACCTGATCGGCGACGACTGCTTATATGGCCGCTATTGGGGATGCAGCGAGGACGTGCCGTTCCTCCACTTCGAACTTTGCTACTACCAAGCCATTGATTGGGCTATTAGAAACGGACGCGCGCGGGTCGAGGCCGGGGCGCAGGGGAGCCATAAGCTCGCGCGCGGATATCGCCCGACGCCAACCTATTCGGCACATTTCATTCCCGATCCGGGCTTTCGCCGCGCGGTCGCCGATTACCTTCGGGTGGAACGCGAAGCCGTTGTTGCAGGCATTGCCGACCTCGACGACGAGGGTCCGTTTCGCCACGCCTGACCGTGCGCACACCATGACCAGTGCGCGGTTGCGGGGCATCACGGCGTGCACGGCTAAACCGCTAGATTATCGATCAAACGGGTCGAACCAAGTCGCGCAGCCGCAACGAGCCGCGTAGCGCCGACAAGCGTCGTTACCGAAGTCAATTCGCGGTCGATCAGTGCAACATAATCGGGCGATGCAAACCCGGCGGCAACCAACGCCGCCGTTGCCGTCGCCAGCGTCGCCGCGACCCCTGCCCCGCCCCGAATCGCGTCGCGCGCCGTTGCCAGCGACTGAGGCAGCGCGACTGCGCGGCGGCGTTCGTCAATGGTGAGATAGGCGTTGCGCGACGACAGCGCGAGGCCGTCGGCGTCGCGGACGATCGGCGCACCGACAATTTCGACCGGCAGCGCGAGGTCGGCGACGAGGCGGCGGATGATGGCGAGTTGCTGCCAGTCTTTTTCCCCGAACACCGCGAGGTCGGGAGCGGCGGCGATCAGCAGCTTTGTCACCACCGTCGCAACGCCATCGAAATGACCGGGCCGAGCCGCACCGTCGAGAACGTCGCCGAGTCCCGCGACGCGCACCGTCGTCGCATAGCCGACGGGATAGACTGCGGCGACGTCGGGGGCAAATAATAGGTCGGCTCCGGCGGCGACGAGTGCGACGGCGTCGGTGGTTTCGTCGCGCGGGTAGCGGTCGAAGTCCTCGGTCGGGCCGAACTGCGTCGGATTGACGAAAATACTCGCCACCACATGATCGGCTCCCGCGTCGCGAGCGCGCGCGATGAGGGCGAGATGGCCGGCGTGGAGCGCGCCCATTGTCGGCACGAGGGCGACGCGCCCGGGGCGGAAGGCGGCGATCGCGCTGCGGAGAGCGGGGACGGAACGGACGACGGGAAGGATCAACGAGTGGCTCCGGCGGGTACGTTAGCGGGTTTGACTTGAGCGGGGCGATACGGGACAGCCGCGCGGGCATCGGAAAGGGTCGAATGACGGGGCAGCAAGCACATCTGATCGTTCTGGGCAACGAGAAGGGCGGTTCGGGCAAGTCGACGACGGCGGTCCATATCGCGATCGCTTTCGCGCACGACGGCGCGCGGGTGGGCGTCATCGACCTCGACCACCGTCAGCGGACGGTCGCGCGCTATCTGGAAAACCGCGCGGCGTTTGCGACGCGGCGCGGTCTTGCGCTCGTTCAGCCGGAAGTCGCGGTGATCGCCGATGATCCCGAAGGCACCGTCGCGCCGGGTGGGCGGAGCGACGTTGCCGCCCTGACCGCGCGCCTCGACGCGTGGGCAGGGCTCGATGTCATCGTCGTCGATACGCCGGGGCGCGATTCGGCGCTCGCTCGCGCGGCACTGGCGCGCGCCGACACGCTCATCACGCCGATGAACGACAGTTTCGTCGACTTCGATCTGATCGGCCAGGTCGATCCCGAGACGTACAAGGTTCGCCGCCCGAGCTTTTTCGCCGAAATGGTGTGGGACGCCCGCAAGGCGCGCGGCAAGACCGACGGCGGCACGGTCGACTGGGTCGTGCTGCGGAATCGCCTGTCGAGCCTCGAAGCGCGTAACATGAAGCGCGTCGGCGATGCGCTCGGCGAGTTGAGCAAGCGCGTCGGCTTTCGCGTCGTCCCCGGCCTGTCGGAGCGAGTCATTTATCGCGAGCTGTTCCCACGCGGCCTGACCCTGCTTGACGTCGATGCGCTCGAGAATTTCAGCCTGAGTCACGTCGCGGCACGCGCCGAATTGCGGGCAATGATTGCGGCGCTTGGCGTCCCGGGTCGGACCCCGGGAGCAGAAGTCGCGACAGTGAGCGCGGCGGCGTGATCATCGCGTTGCTCCTCGTGGTCGGCCTCGGCTGGTGGCTCCACCGTGAAGGCATCCTCGTGCCCAACCTCCGGCGGTTTGGCGTTGCGGGCGGGGCGGCTGTTGTCGCGGTGCGACTGCTCGAAACCGGGCAGGTAGCAGCCGCCCTCGCCATTGCCGGCGGCGGCGCGTGGTGGTGGCACGCATCCGGCCCGCGCGGCACCTCCCGCCCCGAAGCCGCGAAGCTCGCCGCTGCACGCGTCGTGCTCGGAGTAGAACCATCGGCCGATGCCGAGGCCGTCCACGCCGCATGGCGCCGGGTGATCGCGCAGGTTCACCCGGATCGCGGCGGTAACGCCGTCCATGCCGCCGAAGTAACTGCAGCGCGCGACCTGTTGTTACGCGGCTAACGCCGATCCGCTGCTATTTTAGATTAGCGC
>JBBRQR010000277.1:0-3527 GCA_038226115.1 Sphingomonadales bacterium
GGGCTGGGATCGAGCGACGACCCAACCGCCGTCGCCGAGAACCGCGCGCGCGCCGCCGCAGCCGTTGCCCCGGGCGCGGCGCTCGTTACCCTCCACCAGATCCACAGCGCGACCGTAGTCGTCGCAGGCTCCGATGGTGCCGACCGTCCGCGCGCCGACGGCGTTGTCACCAACCGCCGCGACCTTGTCCTCGGCGTCCTTGCCGCCGACTGCGCGCCGGTGCTGTTCGCCGACGTTACGGCGGGCGTCGTCGGCGCGGCGCACGCGGGATGGAAGGGGGCACTGTACGGCGTCCTCCCCGCAACCGTCGCGGCGATGGAGGCGCTCGGTGCCCGCCGCGACCGCATCGCGGCTGCGATCGGCCCGTGCATCGCGCAGGCGAGCTATGAGGTGCAGAATGCTTACCTCGACCCATTCATCGCCGTGGACCCGGCATTCGCGCGCTTCTTCCGCGCCGGACGAGCAGGGCACGAACATTTCGACATCGAAGGCTTCGTCGCCGCACAACTCGCCGCCGCCGGGGTCACCCGCGTCGAATGCCTCGGTCGCGACACCTGCACCGGCGATTATTTCAGCTACCGCCGCTCGGTCCACTCCGGTGAACCCGACTATGGCCGCAACCTGTCGCTGATCGCGCTGGCTGTCCCCGATGTTGCCGATCCGTGACGGCGCGGCTAAGACCCGCCGCACCACCGGGGGACGCGGCACCATGAAAATCCTGTCGGGGAACAGCAATCCCGAACTCGCCGCTGCGATCGCGTCGTATCTCGATCTCAAACTGACTGCCGCCAGCGTTCGTCGCTTCGCCGACGAGGAGGTGTTCGTCGAAATCCACGAGAATGTCCGGGGCGAGGATGTCTTCGTCGTTCAGTCGACGAGTGCTCCGGCCAACGACAATCTGATGGAGTTGCTAATCTGCATCGACGCGCTGCGCCGCGCATCGGCGAAGCGGATCACGGCGGTCATCCCGTATTTCGGTTACGCCCGGCAGGACCGCAAGGCTGGGCCGCGGACACCGATTTCGGCGAAGCTCGTTGCCAATCTCATCACCAAGGCGGGGGCGGATCGGGTGCTGTCGGTCGATCTCCACGCCGGTCAGATCCAGGGCTTTTTCGACATTCCGACCGACAATCTGTTCGCCGCGCCGGTGATGCACGCCGATATTGCTGCGCGCCTGCCCAAGACCGGCCTGACCGTCGTTTCGCCCGATGTCGGCGGCGTGCTGCGCGCGCGTGCGCTCGCCAAGCGGCTGGGCAACGCTCCGCTGGCGATCGTCGACAAGCGGCGGGAGAACCCCGGCGAGTCCGAGGTGATGAACATCATCGGCGACGTAACCGGGCGTGCGTGCGTTCTCGTCGACGATATCATCGATTCGGGCGGCACCCTGTGCAACGCCGCCGCCGCGCTGATGCAGTCGGGGGCCACGAGCGTCACCGCGTATATCACCCACGGCGTTTTGTCGGGCGGTGCCGTCGCGCGCGTCGAAGCGTCGGAGTTGAACGAGCTCGTCATCACCGATTCGATCGCCCCGCTCAGCATGGTGCGCGACGCGAAGAAGATCCGGATCATCACCATCGCCCCGCTGCTGGCCGAGGCGATGCGGCGGACAAGCGAGGAAAGTTCGGTGTCGAGCCTGTTCGACTGATCGCATTCGCGCGATCGCAATCGCCTCCTCATATGTCTGTTTTGACGACGCATCATCCCGCGCTAGGGTCCCTGGCTAATTCCTAAGCCAAGGACAGAATCCGATGCGGATCGCCGCGCTTGCCCCCCTGCTCGCCGTACTGATGACGGGAACCGCCCTCGCCGCGCCCGCGATGCCCGCCGTCAAACCCCTCGAATTTACCCAGCGGACGTTGGCCAACGGCCTCCGCGTCGTCGCGATGCCGGACCGTTCGACCGCCAATGTTGCGATCGAAGTGATCTACGACGTCGGCGGCAAGAACGACCCCGCCGGGCGTTCGGGCTTCGCGCACATGTTCGAACACTTGATGTTCAAATCGACGCGCAACCTCGTCCCCGAACAGTTCGATCGGCTGACCGAGGACGTCGGCGGCAACAACAACGCCTCAACCCACGACGATTTCACCGAATATCACGAGGTCGTCCCCGCCAATCACCTCGAGCGGTTACTCTTCGCCGAGGCCGAGCGGATGGGGTCGCTCGTTGTCGATCAAAAGGTGTTCGACGATGAGCGTCACGTCGTCGAGGAGGAGCTCCGCCAAGGCGAGGCGCGGCCGTATGGCAAACTGTTCCAAGTCTATCTCCCAGCAATCAGCTATGCGGTGCACCCGTATGCGCGCTCGCCGATCGGTTCGGTCGCCGATCTGGACGCGGCGACGCTCGGCGACATCCGCGCCTTTCACGCCACTTATTACCGCCCCGACAACGCCGTCCTCGTCGTCGCCGGCAACTTCGATCCGGCGCAACTAGACCGCTGGGTCGACCGGTATTTCGGCCCAATCGCCAAGCCCAACCGCGCGATCCCGCGCGTCGCCGCCGTCGAGCCGCCGCGCGTCCGTGCGACCAGCGTTACTGTTCACGCCGCCAATACACCGCTGCCGGCGGTAGCGATCAGCTGGCACATTCCCTCGGCACGCTCGCGCGACGATGCAGCACTCACGGTCCTCGATTCGATCCTGTCGGGCGGCGAATCCTCACGCCTGTACGAAACGATGGTCTACCGCGATCAACTTGCGTCGACCGCCGGAAGCAACCTCGACGACCACCGCGATACCGGCACCTTCGTCGCTTATGCCATCCTTGCGGGCGGCAAGTCGGTCGCGGACGGCGAGGCTGCGCTGCGGCGCGAGGTCGGGCGGCTGCGCGATGCGCCCGTCACCGCTGCCGAACTCGAGATCGCCAAGAACCGCGTCCTGACCGCCGTCATCAAAGGCCGCGAGACGCCGCTCGGTCGCGCGAACAGTGTTGCCCAAGCGATTGTCGTCGAAGGCGATGCCACCGCCGCCGACCGCGATGTCGCCGACCTGATCGCGGTCACCCCCGCCGACATCCAGCGGGTTGCCCGCACCTATCTGGGCGACGCCGCGAGCGCCGCTATCCGCTACGTTCCCGTCGAATCAGGAGCCAAACCCGATGCCGCGCTCACCGTCGCTGCGACGGTGCAGGTCGCGTCGCTCGCGGTTCCCGCCGGCGTCGCGGTCGTTGTCGCCGCCGCTGCCGATGCGCGCGTCGTGCCGCCGCCGCCGGGGCCGTTGCAGCCGGTGCCGGTGCCCGTCGTCCGCGAGGCGACGCTGCCCAACGGGCTGCGGGTCGCCGTCGCCAGCCGCCACGATGTTCCCCTGATCGCGGCGGTCCTCGTCACCGCAGCCGGGGCCAGTGCCGATCCGGCGGGCAGGGGCGGGACCGCCGAGTTGATGGCGGCGCTGCTGACCAAGGGCACCGCGACGCGAAATGCGACGCAAATCGCGCATGAGATCGAGGCGCTCGGGGGATCGCTCGCCGCCGGGGCCGGATGGGACGGGACGACAATCTCGACGACGGTAAAGACCGATCGCATCGCCCCC
>JBBRQR010000278.1:0-3503 GCA_038226115.1 Sphingomonadales bacterium
AGCCGACGGCGGTGTTTTCAAGGTCGATCGAGCTGATCCATTCGCCACCGGATTTGATGACGTCCTTGGCGCGGTCTACAATCGCCATGTAGCCGAACGCGTCGATGGTCGCGATATCGCCGGTGTCGAACCAGCCGTCGGGGTCTGTCGCGGGCGCGTCTGCGGCATAATAAGTGGCAACGATCCATGGCCCCCGCACCAGCAGTCGGCCAAAAGCGACGCCGTCGCGCGGCAGTTCGGTGCCGCCGTCGTCGACGATCTTCATCTCGACACCAAAAACGCTACGGCCCTGCTTCGCCTGCATCGCCGCCTGATCGGATCCGGACAGCGCCATGACTTCGGGGGTCGGCGCTCCGATCGAGCCGATCGGCGACATCTCGGTCATGCCCCACAAATGGCTGACGGTGACACCGCGATCGGCGAACGCCGCGATCATCGACGGGGGCACGGCCGAGCCACCGATGTTGACGCGGGTCAGCTTACCGAGATCGCCGCCGGTCGCGGCGATATGCTGGAGCACGCCCAGCCATATCGTCGGCACCCCGAGCGCGAAGTCGACGCCCTCGTCGCAAATCAGCCGCGTCAGCGTCGACGCATCGAAATGCGGCCCGTTGAGGATGAGCGTCGACCCGGCGGCGGCGGCGGCATACGGCACGCTCCACGCATTGACGTGAAACATCGGCGCGACCGGCAACACGACCGACCGCGCGCCGAGCGCCAACACGTCGGCCCCGGTCGCGGCAAGCGCGTGGAGCACGGTCGAGCGATGGCTGTAGAGCACACCTTTTGGGTGACCGGTCGTGCCGCTGGTATAGCAAAGTCCGGCCGGTTCGGACTCGGCGAGATCGACCCACGCAAAGTCGGGATCGCCGCTCGCCAGTACATCCTCGTAGCACAATAAATCGAGCGCGGATTCCGGCAGGTGTGCGCGGTCGGAAAGCACGATGATGTGGTCGACCCCGGTCAAGCGGGGCGCGAGGCGCTCAACCAGCGGGACGAAGCTCAGGTCGACCAGCAAGACACGGTCAGCGGCGTGGCCGACGATATAGGCGATCTGATCGTCGAACAGTCGCGGATTGACGGTGTGCGCGATGCCCCCCGCCCCGCCGATGCCGTACAGGCATTCGACATGGCGCCACGTGTTCCACGCGAGTGTCGCAACCCGGTCACCGCGCGTCACACCCAAGCCGGACAACACCGATGCCAGCCATCGCGACCGGTCCGCGACCGCGCCCCACGTCGTCCGATGTGTTCCGCCTTCGACCGCAAGCGATACGATCGCCCGGTTCGCGTGATTGCGCGCGACATGGTCGAGCAACCGCCACGTTACCAGCGGCCAATCCTGCATCCCGGCGTTAATCATCACGTCTCCCGTCGCGGCTACCGTAACAGCCAGACCGGGTCGTTCTCAAGCTGCTTGACATCATAGAACATATAGTGAACATTTAGGACCAAGCAGGAGAAGACTTATGGTCGCCGTGATAATCTGCAGCCTTTTCAACATCACCTTGTTGCTCGGGCTGATTGCAGGAATGGGTGTCGGCTTCGTTCGCGCCCGACATTCCATTGCCGCCGCGCTCGCTTATTCGGCGCCCGCCCCGTTTACACCACGGACGGCGCAGCTGGCCCACGCTTGACCCGGCGCGCCGCGCGGACGCCGAACGGGATCGACACAGCATAGCCCAGACTGAGCAGCGACAGCGTCATCCATGGGACGGTGAACAAGGCCCCAGCGAACAAGCCAACGCCGAGCAGCGCGATCAGCCGCCATTCGGGACGCAGCCGGGCCGATCCCCAGCTGAATGTCGGCAGGCTCGACGCCATCAGTGCGGCAACGACAACCATCACGACGGCGCTGGTTACCGCGCGCGTATACAAATCGCGCTCGTCGCCGAACGTCGGAAGGAGCGGCCCAAGCCACAGCCAGACGAAAATCGGGCTGAGCGCGAGGCCCGCCGCGACTGGCGCTGGCACCCCGACCAACCCTCGCCGTGCGCCACCCGGCGGGGTCACAGCACCGATGCCGGCGTTGAACCGCGCCAGTCGTAACGCACAGGTGACGGCATGGGCGAGGGCGACGATCCAGCCGAGGCCGGGGAGGAACTGGAGTGCCCACAGATACATGATCAATGCGGGGGCAACCCCGAAGGCGATGACGTCCGACAGCGAATCGAGTTCGGCACCGAAGCGGCTCGTTCCCTTCAGCAGCCGGGCGATCCGTCCATCGATGCCGTCGAGAACGCCTGCAATCACGATCGCGGCGACCGCCTTGTCCCATTCACCTGCGATCCCGAAACGCACCCCGGTCAACCCGAAGCACAAGGCAAGCACCGTCACCGCATTGGGGATCAGTGCGCGGATCGGGATGACCCGGCCGAAGCGACGCGGTTCGTTCACCAGTGGCGCCGTGTCGTCATTGGGTCGTGCCCGCCGTCACGCCCGGACCACCGCGGCGTGCCAGGATCGTCTCGCCTGCGACACACCGCTGACCAGGCAGAACCTCGGCGGCATAGCCCGCCGGAAGATAGACATCGACGCGGCTACCAAAGCGGATCAGCCCGACCCGCTGGCCGGCGACAAGGAGGTCGCCGGTTTCGACAAACCGCATGATCCGCCGCGCGATGAGACCGGCGATCTGGGTAAACCCGACCCGGGTGCCGTCCTCGCTCTCGACGACGAAATACTGGCGCTCGTTATCGTCCGACGCCTTGTCGAGATCGGCGTTCAGGAATTTGCCCGGGACGTAGGCGATCCGGGTGAGCCTGCCTGCAATCGGCGTCCGGTTAATATGGACGTCGAACACGTTCATAAACACCGACACCCGTGTGGCGACGAGATCGCTAAGGCCGTCGTCGCCCGCGAGCTGGCGCGGCACGGCGACCGTTGCGACCATGCACACCATGCCATCGGCGGGAGAAATCAGCAGACCGTCGCCGACCGGGGTCGTCCGTGCCGGATCGCGAAAGAACATAGCGACCCACGCCGTCACGCCGGCAAGGAGCCAACCCAATGTCGTCCAGTGCAGCCCGAAAGCGACGATGAGCGTTGCGACGCCGGCGATGCCGACGAACTTTCGACCCTCCGGGTGCATCGGCGGCATTGAATATTTCGCCGTCGCCGGCAGGTTTGGAGTGTCTGTACTAAGCATGTAACGCACTTAGTCGCTCAAGCGCGGAGTGACAATCCGGCTCGCGCCTGTCACATCAGACGTCGTGACGCAGCCTGCGGGCGCGCGGGCGCGCGGGGGCAGGCATCGAATGACAATCACTTCGCTCTGCCTGTTCTGCGGCTCGAAGCCCGGGGCTGATCCGACCAACCCTATGCTCGCAGCGGGTGTGGGCTCCCTTGCCGCCGCGCGGGGTCTCACCCTCGTCTATGGCGGCGGGACGAACGGGTTGATGGGACTTGCCGCCCGCGCCGCGCTTGCTGGCGGTGGGCGCGTCGTCGGCATTCTCCCCGAATGTCTCGCCGCGCAGGAGGTTGCCCAGCCTGGCCTGACGGAA
>JBBRQR010000279.1:0-3468 GCA_038226115.1 Sphingomonadales bacterium
AGCACCACGCTTGCGCAGACCGCGCACGACGACGGCAAAGCGTTCGGCGAGTTGCTGCGGCCGCGCGCGGCCGCGTCGGCCAAGACGACGCCGACCCCGGCGACGGTGCCTGGCTTCGCCATCGGTGTCCCGGCGGGCTCGACCTATTAGGGGGCACGACAAGAGCTGTACGTAGCTGTACGACATAGAAGAACATATCAGGAATACGGCGTCTGCCTTTCAGGCGGCAGTTCTTGCTATCTCGTTGTCGGTGCGGAGCGGCCGGAAAGTGCCTGCGAGCCGCCCTGCGCCATTCCAGTCGTAAATGCCCGTGAGATTGATGTGCTCCCAGATCTGCGGGGAGATATGACGAATGATGTCATCCAGCAGCTCGTGACCTTCTGCCCGCAGGTTTTCGACGACGCGTGACAGGTAGGTCGTATTCCACAAGACGATGGCGCTAACCACCAGATTGAGACCGGAAGCGCGAAAGGCTTGGCTCTCGAAGGAACCATCGCGGATTTCGCCGCGCTCGTGGAAGAAAACCGCCCGGGTCAGTTTGTTGCCGGCCTCACCCTTGTTCAGCCCAAGCCGGCAGCGGTCGCGCAGTTGCTGGTTGGAATACCATTCGATCATGAACAGGGTCCGCTCGATCCGGCCGATTTCACGCAGGGCGCGCGACAGCGTGTTCGTTCTTGGAAGTGCGGCGAGCTTTTTGAGCAGCGTCGACGGGGCAACGAGCCGGTCTGTAATCGAGACGCCAACGCGCAGGGCTTCATCCCAGCCCGCGCGGATTGCATCGGTGTCGATACGATCGCCAATGTGATGCTTGATCGATGGGTGAGCGTCTGCGCTTTCAAAGCAGTGCAGTCGCCAATCCTTGAGATCGCGTAGCCGCGGCGCAATGCGCTTACCGGCCAGGGCGAACAAACCAAAGATGTGCTCACTGGCGCCGCCGGTGTCGACGTAATGTTCGTCGATTTCGATTTTACTCTCGTGTCCAAAGAGCCCGTCGAGCACATAAACGGCTTCGTCCTCGGTGGCGCCCATCGGCAGTATGTGGAAGTGGCCATATTGATCGGAGACCCAGGTGTAAAACTTGCTGCCGGGATCACCGCCGTAATGGGCGTTGACGTCGCTTCGCCTGGCGCCCCGGCCGGCGGCGCGAAAGAACTGGCCATCCGAGGATGATGTCGATCCGTTGCCCCAAAGCTTGGTAAATGGATGCGCCAGATGAGCATTGATGATCGCCGCCAATGCCGATTTGTACGTTTCCGGTCTGATGTGGAACAGCCGGGCCCAGGTGATCTGACGCTCGCTGATCCCGACCGAGGCGTCAGCCATGCGCTTGGCACCCAGATTGGTCGCATCACCAAGGACCGCCGCGAGCAACACCGGCGGAAGCCGAACCGTGTCGCCTGTGCGCAAATGGGTAAACAAATTGGCAAAGTTGGTCCAGCCATCGACCTCGGCCAGAAGGTCTGTAATGTCGATCTTGGGCATACGGTCAAGGATCAGCCATTTTGCCGCTTCCACTTTCGCCTTCGGCACTTTGGTGCGTTGTTTGGCGATGGTCAGAACACCGCCCGCCAGGCGGACGCCGGCCAGCTTGCCGGTCCGGGCCTGATAGCCCAGTTTCTTCAGCTTGAAGTCGAGTTCCCGTTGTTTTTCAGCAATCCAGGCCTCGACGTCGTTTGGGAGGCCAAGCCGCAGATCGCCGTCGGCTTTTCGTGCCGCAAAAGCCGGGCCCGGCATCAGCTGGGTCTCAAGCGGGCAGAAGGCCCGGCTGCCGTCGACCCAGACGTCGCCGGATCGCAGGCGAGTGCGCAGGGCGGCGAGAGTGGCGATCTCCCACAGCCGGCGGTCTTGCTTGTCATTGGCTGCAATGAGTTTGCGAACTTTCAGAGTGAGATGGCTGATCGGTATCTTGGGCGGCAACCCGCGACGGTCGTCCCGATTTAGCTGTTGTAACAGTTCGACCGCTACCAGCAGCGGGTCATTCGCCCGGGCAGACCGGAAGGTGAAGGCTTCAAGCAGCGCAGGCGCATATCGGCGAACCCAGGAATAGCGCTCGGCTGCGACAAGGAGCGGATCGGCCTCTGCGGTCGCGGCCAGCGCTTCGACATCCGTCCGGGCCTGAACCAGGCGATGCCAACCAATTTCACGGTCAAGCACGTCGAAAATGTCCTCGCCGGTCTCGTTCACCTCGGCGAGCGCGCGCAGTGTGTCACCGAACATACGAAGCAGCCGACCCGTCTCCTTACGGTCATCCAGATGCCGCCGATCCTGGCGGTTCTTTGACTTGGTAAACAGCCGGGCGATCAGCTTGCAAAACATGGTCAGCACAGCGTCGGTTAACTTGTTACCCTGCTCGATCAGTTGGGCCGCAACCATTGCGCGCCGTCGCCCGGAGTTAAAGTTGTCCGCCAGCCAGCTCGGTGTCACTGCGCCCTCGCGCACCAACTGAATCCAGCGGTCCGGATGGATGCGTGTGCGGCGTTGCGCGTCCAAGTCGAACGCAAGAACAAACTTCAGTCGTTCGAGGAGCGCGAGCAGGTTCTTCTCACTCGGCGCCTCCGGCAAGGTTCGTAGCCACGAAAAGCGGGTTTGCCGAATGGCGGAATCGACCGTCAGCAACCCGTCCAGCGCAGCCAGCCCCTCTGGCGGGAGTCCTTCAAGGATCGCTGCTTCCATTCGGCGCCGCGCGACAACCCGTGCGGCGCGACCAATACGATCGAGGGTGTCGGTCGCCGGAAGCACACACTTGCGCTCCCTGAATGCAGCGACAATCGCCTCGGCTATCGGCATTCCGTTGTCGGTTGCCGACGCGGCCGTGAGTGCTCCGGCCAGCGCCGCCCGCCTGTCATCGCGCGTGGGCGTGTGTAGTTGAAGGTGCCGCTGGGCCTCCACCGCATGCTCGCGCCGGTTCGTGTCGCGTCTGCTGTATGCGGCCAATACATCTGGGTTGACGCCAATTTGCCGAGCGATGAAAACAACAAGCGGCCCCGGTGGCTCCTCGCCAGGAAGGAGCGTGCGGCCACGATAGTTGAGATAGCAAAGCTGGATGGCAAGGCCGAGACGGTTATGCGCCGCCCGCTTGGCCTGGATCAGATCAAGCTCGCGGCAGTCGAGCGAGCAGTGCCGGATCAAGCTCTCCTCGTCGATCGGCATGCCGACAAGTGCAGACCATTGACCGGCTTTGAGAAGCAGGCGGCGCAACCTCCTCACCCCTCGGGCACTTGCTTGCGATGGATCGCCGAAATGCGTTTTACCTGACTTTCACTGCACCCGGCCAACTTTGCCGTTTGCTTGATAGACTGCCCGGCGCCGCGCAATGCGACGATGCGCTGATGAGTAGCGACATCGGCGATGCGCCCGGCATATTTGCCGGCTATCCTGGCAAGTTGCACACCTTGGCGTTGGCGCTCGCGGCGGGTCTCATAGTCGTCGCGTGCCATTTGCAACGCCAGCTTGAGCAGCAGTTCCTGG
>JBBRQR010000280.1:0-3466 GCA_038226115.1 Sphingomonadales bacterium
CACTAATCCTTGACATTTAGAACCAAATGCGCTAGTAGCGCGTGATGTCTGGTCGGCCTCCTCAAACCCGCAATCGAGCGTCCGGCTGGACCGTCTAACGCCAGACTTTATTTCTCGACGCGCTCGTCGAACTCGGCAGCGTCATCCCAGCGGCGGCGCGGGTTGGGTTATCTGCGTCAAGCGCCCATCGCCTCCGCCGCCAGCCGCGCGGGGCTGATTTCGCCCAACAATGGGATGCCGTCGTAACGACGCGGCGCGCAATGTTGCACGACGAGTTGATGACGCGCGCGCTCGCGAAGCCGGTGATGGTGCGCTATCGCGGGCGTATCGTCGGCGGCCGGGTCGAAGCGAACACACGCCTGTTGCTCAGCGTCCTCAAGCGGACGGCTGCGCCGCCGACGGCGTATGACGAAGACCGCGTCATGGCGCGTTTCGACGAGGTTTGCGCGGCTCTCGAAGCCGGTTAAGTTCACAAAACTCGCCGATTCCGCGACGATACAGTGAACTTAAGGGGTCAGACGACCTGCCCCAGTCCGTCACACGACAATTCGAACGCGGCTAGACCACCCTCGAGATACGCGGCGAGCATCGGCAGATCGAGCAGGAAGTCGGCGGCATCGTCGACCTCCTCGCTCGCATCGTCCATCGCGTCGGACCATTCGCTTGCGTCATAGGTGCCACGTCCGACGAGGGCGAGGGCGATCAGTTCGGCCTTTTCGTCATCGGCAAGATCGTCGATGACCGCGCGCAATTCTTCCTCGGTCGGATTGTCGCCGTCGTCCTCGATCTCGCCGCGCGCGCCGTCGTCGGTCGGGTCGGAGCCGTCATCGGGGTCGGTGTCGGGGATCAGCGCCTCGAATTCGCGCGCGCGCAAAATGATGCGGCAGACGGTTTCGAGCGGGACGGTCAATTCCATTACGTGTCTCCTGTCATGCCCGCAACGATGTCGTCCAACGAGGGTTCCCGTTAAGCGGCGACGGCGGTGGCCGGTGCAGAGGCAAGGCGCGCGCGGGCGCTGTCGTATTCGCGGTGCAGCTTGGCGATGAATGCCGCCGCCGGGAGCACGGCGTCGATCGCGCCGATGCCCTGACCGCAACCCCAGATTTCCTTCCACGCCTTGGGTGCGGCGCCGCTGCCGAAGTCCATCGTCGAGACGTCGCCTTCGGGTAGGTGGTCGGGGTCCATGCCGGCAAGCGTGATCGACGGCTTGAGGTAATTGCCGTGGACGCCGGTGAACAGGCTCGAATAGACGATGTCGGCGGCATTGCTGTCGACGATCATCTGCTTGTAGCGTTCATCGGCGCGCGCCTCGGCGGTGGCGATGAATGCCGAGCCGATATAGGCAAAGTCGGCCCCCATCGCGATCGCGCCGAGCACCGCCGCGCCGCTCGCAATCGATCCCGACAGCGCGAGCGGGCCATCGAACCATTGGCGAATTTCCTGAACGAGCGCGAACGGCGATGTCGTCCCCGCGTGGCCCCCGGCCCCGGCGGCAACGGCGATCAGGCCATCGGCACCCTTCTCGATCGCCTTGCGCGCGAACTTGTCGTTGATGATGTCGTGCAGCACCATGCCGCCGTACGAATGGATCGCCTCGTTGACGTCGACGCGCGCGCCGAGCGAAGTGATGATGATCGGCACCTTATACTTCACGCACAGCGCGAGGTCTTCCATCAGCCGGTCGTTCGAGCGGTGGACGATCAGGTTGACGGCATAGGGTGCGTCGTCGGGGCCGAGTTCGGCATTGAGGCGGATCAGCCATTCCTCGAACTGCGGCAGCGGGCGCGCATTAAGGCTGGGAAAGCTGCCGATGACGCCGGCCTTGCATTGGGCGATGACGAGGTCAGGGTTCGAAATGATGAACAGCGGCGATCCGATTACCGGGATGCTGAGGCGGCGGGCGAGGGCAACGGGAATCGACACGGACGGAGTCTCCTAGGCGGCCATCGGCAGCAGCGATTTGAGCGGCACGCTGCTGTCTGCCAGCAATGCCGGGTCGGGGGCAAGCCCGGCCGCGACGCCTGCTTCAATGAGCGCCTTGCCCTGAACGAAATCACGCGCGGCGTTGATGCAGTCGAGCGCGATGACCTTGCCCGCCCGCAGGTAGACGAGGCTCCATGACCGCATGGCCGGGTCGCCGCGCACGACGGTCGCGTCGTGGCCGCCGCTGAGACCGACGGTTTGCAGCTTGAGGTCATACTGGTTCGACCAGAACCACGGCACCGCGCGGTACGGCTTGGCGTTGCCGAGGATGATGCCCGCGACGACCTTCGCCTGATCGATCGCGTTCTGCACCGATTCGAGCCGGATCCCCGTCCCGTCGGCGAAGGTATTGGCGTGATGCGCGCAGTCGCCGATCGCGAAGATGTCGGGCAGCGAGGTGCGGCAGTGGTCATCGACTTCGACCCCGTTGCCGGTCCTTGCGCCGGCCAACGCCAATGCCGCGACCGCCGGGACCAGCCCGATACCGACGATAACGACCCCGGCGGGGATCGTTCCCGTCGACGTGCGGACGCCGGTGACGTGGGTTTCGCCTTCAATCGCTTCGATGCCGACGCCCAGCCGTACGTCGACGCCGTGTGCGCGATGCTCGGCCTCGTAGAAGCGCGAGACCGGCTCCCCGGCGACACGCGCGAGCACGCGGTTCTGAGCTTCGAGGATGGTGACGGTCTTGCCGGCCTTGCGAAGAACTGCGGCGGCTTCGAGGCCGATATAGCCGCCGCCGATGATCACCACGTCGTTTGTCGAAGCGAGGTCGGCGGTCAGCTTATCGACATCGGCGCGGCTGCGGATGACGTGGACGCCGGGCAGGTCGCCGCCAGGGATTGGCAGGCGGCGTGGATGGCCCCCGGCGGCCCAGATCAGCGTGCCATAGCCGAGCGTCGAGCCGCTCGCCGTGGTGACGCACTGCGCCAAAGGATCGACGGCAGTAATGTGGTGGCCAAGGAGGAGGGTGACATTGCGGTCGGCCCAGAACGCCGCCGGGCGAAGGGCTAGGCGATCGGCGGTCTTTTCGCCCGCGAGATAGTCCTTCGACAGTGGCGGGCGTTCGTAGGGCGGGTCGATTTCTTCCCCAACGATCGTCACCGACCCGGTAAAGCCACCCTGTCGCAACGAGATTGCCGCTTGTGCCCCCGCCTGACCGCCGCCGACGATGAGGACGTCATGGGCCACCGCCTAAACTTCGTCGGCAAAGATTGCGACGGAGGGCATGGTGTCGGCGGCGACCGACCCCCGGTACATCCCGCTCGTGGTGAAGGTCAGGACCGGCTCGCCCGTGACTGGCATCGCAATCATCCCGCCCGCACCACCGGCACAGACAATCTCGTTCAGAACCGCGCGGACCGCCGCTGTGAGTGGCTGAGCGGCGAGCCGGACCCGCGCGGCGACTTCGTGTCCGGCGACAGCGCACAGAAATTCCTCCCCCGACCCCGTCGCCGACACGGCACAGGCGCGGTCGTCGGCG
>JBBRQR010000281.1:0-3447 GCA_038226115.1 Sphingomonadales bacterium
CGCCGGGCGGAATCCGGCGGATATCGATCTTGTCGCCGTGTCGAAGACGCACACCGCCGATGCGATTCTGCCGCTGCTCGCTGCTGGGCAAAGGGCGTTCGGCGAGAACCGGGTGCAGGAGACGGCAGCGAAGTGGCCATCACTGATTGCCACCTATCCCGACGTTCGGCTTCATCTCGTTGGCCAGCTGCAATCGAATAAAGCGCGTGAGGCGGTGGCGCTGTTCGACGTCATCCACAGCGTCGATCGGCCTTCACTCGTTGACGCGCTCGCGGCGGCGTCGGTCGCGACCGGGCGGCACCCCGACTGTTATATCCAGGTCAACATCGGCGGTGAGGCGCAAAAGGGGGGCGTTGCGCTGGCCGACCTCGCCACCCTGCTTGCCCGCGCCGCCGCCCTGCCGATCGTCGGGTTGATGGCGGTCCCGCCTGACGGAATCGAGCCCGCGCCGTTCTTCGCGCTGCTTGCCAAGCTGGCGCGCGAACACGATCTGGGCGGCCTTAGCATGGGGATGTCGGGCGATTACCCGACGGCGGTCGAGCTCGGCGCGACGTGCATCCGGGTCGGCAGCGCATTGTTCGGCGCTCGGGGAGCCGCAATCTAGTCGCTCTTCCGTTCCCTCAATGTTCTGCTACGATCACCGCGTGGCAACCGCTCCCATCACCGATCCGATCGTTGCCGCCGATGTTGCGCGCGGGGTCTCGCGACTATTGTGGCGGGCGGGCATCGCGCCGTTGACCGAGGTGCCGCTGGGTAATGGGCGGCGTGCCGATATCGTCGGGCTCGGGCCGGACGGGCGGATCACCCTGGTCGAGATCAAGGTGTCGCTGGCCGATCTGCGTGGTGACGGCAAATGGCCTGAATATTTAGATTATTGCGACCGCTATTTCTGGGCGGTTCCGACGGGATTCCCACAAGCCGACTTCGCGAACGAATGGTTTCAGCCCGACCGCGCCGGGCTTATCGTCGCCGATCGTTGGGACGCCGCCGAGGTGCGTCCGGCCGCGTGGGTGCCGCTGGTGGCGGCGCGGCGCAAGGCGGAGACGTTGCGTTTTGCCCGCCGCGCGGCGCAGCGGCTCCTGTGGCTCGGCGATCCCGGTGCGGGTGAGGCGGCGCGTCTGCCCTAGCGCGGCGAGCGTTTCGCCAGAATTCGCTGCAGGGTGCGCCGATGCATCTTCAATCGCCGCGCCGTTTCCGACACGTTGCGGCTGCACAGCTCATAGACGCGCTGGATATGCTCCCAGCGCACTCGGTCGGCCGACATCGGCTCGATCGGCGCTTCGGGGCGGCTGCCCGGCGGGGCCATCAACGCGGCAATAATATCTTCGGGGTCGGCCGGCTTGGCGAGATAGTCGACCGCACCCGCCTTCACCGCCGCGACTGCCGTGGCAAGATTGCCATAGCCGGTCAGGACGACGATCTTAATGTCGGGCCGGAGCGCGCGCAATTCGGTCACGAGATCGAGGCCGTTGCCGTCCTCAAGGCGCATGTCGATCACTGCATGGCTGGGTTTGAGGGCGGCGTGCTGGCGTGCTTCGCTCACACTGCCAACGCCGGTTACGGAAAATCCGCGCCGTTCGAGGGTTAGCTGCAAGCGCTGGCGAAACGGCGCATCGTCATCGACGAGAAGGAGGATCGGGGCGGGGGTATCCATAGTCATGTCACTTCCTGAACTTCGATATGGGCGCGGTGCCAGCGAATGTCGACCTGCGCCCCGCCACCGGGGCGGTTGCTGAAGCGGAGCCGCCCGCCGGTCCGTTCGAGCAGCGTCGTCGCGATGAAGATGCCAAGACCCGTTCCCCCGGAACCCGACACCGACGGCCCGAGAAACGGCTCGCCAAGATGCGGCAGGACGTCTTCGGCAAAGCCAGTGCCGTCGTCGACCACGCTAACGCCGACCTCGTTCGCGCTGGTCGTCGACGTCAGTGTGACCGACGAGCCGGCATGGCGGACGGCGTTGGCGACAAGGTTGGCAAGGCCATGGAGCAGCTCGGGCGTCCGGCGAATGATTGGCGCCGCCCCTCCGACCGCGCCGACGTGGATCGGTACGCGCGTCGGACCAAGCGGCTGGGCGACTTCATGAAGCAGCGCATCGAGAGCCAGCTTGGGGAAGGGGTCCTCCGCCTCGGCCCTCCGCGCGATACCGACAAGGATCGCCCGGCTGCGTGCCGCCTCCGATTCGAGCAGGCGCACGTCGTCGCCAAAATCGGGATCGTTCCCCAGCGCAGCGGCGAGTTCGCGGGCGATCAGCGTGATCGTGCCGAGCGGACCGCCCAATTCGTGTGCCGCCGCCGCCGCGAGGCTGCCGAGTGCCGCCATTTTTGTCTCACGCTCGAGCGCGGCCTGCGTCGCAATCAGCGCATGTGCCCGCTTCCGCGCCTCCGCCGACACCGCCCACGCATAGCCGGCGAGGAATACCCCGGCGAGCGCGACCGCCACGACGATGCCGATGCGATACAGCGCCGGCAGCACGAGCGGAACGCTGTCCCAGGGAAGTGGCAGAGCCCAACGCCACAGGATGACGAGGATCGCCGCCGCCATCGCGAGCAACAGCAAAGTCCCTCGCGCCGAGAGCAATGTCGCCGAAATCGTCACCGGTACAATCAGCAGGATGACGAACGGGTTCTTCAGTCCGCCGGTCAGGAACAGCAGCACCCCTGCTTGAATCAGATCGAAGGCAAATTGCAGAAGTGCGTCGCGCCCGTTGAGCCGCGCCGTCCGCGGGTACAGCGTCGCCAGCCCGAGATTGAGCACCGCCGCCGCCGCCACCGCCGCAATCAGCGACGCCCACGCCAACGGGAAGCGCAGGTACAGACCAATGACGATCAGCGTGCCGAACTGTCCGCCAATCGCGACCCAGCGCAGCGCGACCAGTGTTCGCACGCGAACGCCGGGGCGTTCGATGGCGGCCGAAACGAGCGAGCGGGTGTTTTCCACAGGTAGCCGTTACGCCCCTGATGGCCGTTCGGCCATGCGGCATGAAGGTTAGCGAACGGGCCCCTGAACGGGCGCTTTGGCCTTCTTTGGCGCGTCGGCGAGAAGCTTCGCGATCGGGCCTCCGCGTTCAGTTGCATAGTCGCGCGCCGAGCGTCCCGCGCTGCTGTCGGTCAGGTCAGGGTTGGCTCCGGCATCGAGCAGCAGGCGCGCATCGGCGATGTCGTTTAACGCCACCGCCTTGATCAGCGCAGTTTCGCCCGAACTATTGCGGCGATCGATATCGGCATGAATCGCGATAAGTAATTGCAATCCTTCGGTCCAACGCCCGATCGCGGCAAGAATGAGCGGTGTATTGCCGTCACGGTCGCGTAAATTGGCGTCGGCGCTCGATTGCAGCAGAAACCCGAGCCACGCGATGTCGCGTTGCTTGACGACGATGTGGATCGGCGCGTCGCCGGTCGCCGCTTCGCGCGCGTTGACGATCGTCGATCCGGGCTTGTCGAGGATCTC
>JBBRQR010000282.1:0-3433 GCA_038226115.1 Sphingomonadales bacterium
AGCCGATCGACACCTCGTAACTGACCCTCTGCGCCGCCGACCTCAATCCGCCGAGGACCGGGTATTTCGAGTTCGACGCCCACCCCGACATGATGATGCCGTAGACCCCCATCGACGACACCGCGAACAGGTACAGCAGCCCGACATTGATGTCGGCGAGCACTAGCCCGGCGTCGAACGGGATCACCGCCCACGCGATCAGCGCCAGCGTGAAAGTGATCATCGGCGCGATCAGGAACACCCCGACGTTCGCCCCCGACGGAATGATCGTTTCCTTGAGGAACAGCTTGAGCGCGTCGGCAAAGGTCTGCATCAGCCCGAATGGCCCGACAACGTTCGGCCCGCGCCGCAATTGCATCGACGCCCACACCTTGCGGTCGGCGTACACCGCCATCGCGACGCCGAGCATGACCGGCAGCGCGATCAGCAGAACGAGGATTAGCGTCCCGACAAAATAGCCGAGGTCGTGGCCGAGAAAGCTGTTTTCGAAGGCGCGGGTCCAGTTCATTCGGGCGCCTCCAGCACCGGCTCATCGGCATTCACGATCTCGGCGATGCACGCGGCCATCGTCGCACTGACGCGAGCAATGGCGTTGCTATGGTAGAAATCGCGCTGCGGGAGTGTGATCGTGCCCGACGGCGTGGAAGCGGTTGTTGCCAACGGCGCAACCCATGTCGCCGGGGTAAGTCCTTCGTTCGCCAGCTGCGGCCACTCGCCCGCAATCCGTGCGCGCAGCGCGCGGAGGTCATCATACGGTAACGGGGCACCCAGCACCGCCGACAGCGCGCGGAAGATCGTCCAGTCGTCGCGCGCCTCGCCCGGCGGAAAGGACGCCCGCGACCCGCGCTGCACCCGGCCTTCGAGGTTGACGTAGGTGCCCGACTTTTCGGTGTAGGCGGCAGCGGGCAGGATGACGTCGGCGACGCGCGCGCCCCGGTCGCCGTGATGGCCGATATAGACGCGGAAGGCTCCGGCGACGTCGACTTCATCGACCCCGAGGTTGAACACCAGCTTGGCTGGCTTGTCGTGCAACGCTGTCATCCCGCCAGCGGTGACAAAGCCGATGTCGAGCGCGCCGACCCGACTCGCGGCGGTGTGGAGGATGTTGACCCCGTTCCACCCGTCGCGGACGATGTTGAACTTCGCCACGAGGGCGTGAACTGCGGCGATAACGCCTTCGGTCAACGCGCCGCTCCCGACGATGATTGCCGGATGCTCGGCGTTGGTCAGCGCATCGGCGAGCGCGGCGGGCAGATCGCCGAGCAGGCCCGCGTCATCACCAAGCTGCGCCACCGGGTAGGTCAGATCGGCGACGGGGCCGATGTTGAACACGCGCGCGCCGCCCTTGCGGACGGCCTTGCGGATGCGGGTGTTGACCAGCGGACCTTCATGGCGCGGGTCGGTGCCGACCAGCACGATGACATCGGCGCGCTCGATCCCGGCGAGGCCGGAGTTGAACAAATACTGGCTGCGATCCGCCGTTGGTACGGCGGCCCCGTCGACCCGGCATTCATGGCGGGTCGATCCGAGCGAGCCGAGCAAATCCTTGAGCGCAACCATCGCCTCGACATCGGCAACATCGCCTGCAACCGCCGCGATGTCAGCGCCTGCAACGCCCGCCAAAGCCGCCTTGACCGCGTCGAATGCCTGACCCCAGGTCACCTTGGTCAGCTTGCCGCCGACGCGGACATACGGCGCATCGAGCCGCCCGCGCTGGAGCCCGTCGACGGCGAAGCGCGTCACGTCGCTCGCCCATTCCTCGTTGACGTCGTCGTTGACGCGCGGCGTCACCCGCATCACCGCGTTCCCGCGCGTGTGGACGACGATGTTGGTCCCGACCGCGTCCATCACGTCGATCGATTCGGTTTTCTTGAGCTCCCACGGGCGCGCCTCGAAGGCGTACGGCTTCGACGTCAGCGCCCCGACCGGGCACAGGTCGATGACATTGCCCGACAATTCCGACCGCACCGCACCTTCGAGGTACGATGTGATCTGCATGTTCTCGCCGCGCCCGATCGCGCCGATTTCCTCGACTCCGGCAATTTCCTCGGCAAAACGGACGCACCGCGTGCAGTGGATGCACCGCGTCATCACCGTCTTGACGAGTGGCCCCATGTATTTTTCGGTGACCGCGCGCTTGGTCTCGTGGAAGCGCGAGTGGCCCTTGCCGTACGCGAGGCTCTGGTCCTGCAGGTCGCATTCGCCGCCCTGATCGCAGATCGGGCAGTCGAGCGGGTGGTTGATGAGGAGGAATTCCATCACCCCCTCGCGCGCCTTTTGCGTCTTGGCGCTGCGGGTGAGCACGACCTGCCCGTCGGCGGCGGGCATCGCGCACGACGCCTGCGGCTTCGGCGGCCCCGGCGACACCTCGACGAGGCACATCCGGCAATTACCCGCGATGCTCAGACGCTCGTGGTAGCAGAAGCGCGGGATTTCGGCCCCGGCAAGCTCGCACGCCTGCATGATTGTTGCCCCGGCAGGAACCTCGACCTCGATGCCGTCGACGGTGAGTTTAGGCATTGATCATACTTTCCGGACCGAACGCCAACTTTAAGAATGGTGTGCAGGCGTCGCGCGAAAACAATTTGAATGTTCCCAAATGCGGAAGGATAGCAAGTTGTCCGCCGTCGCGGGTCTGACCGACCGATAGGCTGACCTTACCCCAGCCGGTTTGCTTGCGCTCAAGTTGGTTTACTCCAAACATAGCGGGTGCATATTTTCCAACCGTGGTACCTAAACAAATTACGTATTTTGGATTCAGGCCTTTCACGAAATCGGCCCAAAGTGCGCGAGCAAAATTCAAAGCCTCACGCGGGTTTCTCAGTTCAGCCCAGCGCTGACTGCGAAAAGGTACAAAGTGAGCGGACGCAACTTCGTCAATGGTGCAGCCGAGATGCTTCACCATTCGCTGAATCTGGACCTGTAGCGTATCGCCTCCCGGTGCTTGACCGTCCCAACTTTCGATTGTGTAGGCGCTGCCATTCTCTTGAGACCATCGCGGACCATGCTCGACTCGACCGCTTGGATTAAGCGAGATCAAAAGAACCTTGGGCGCGTCAAAATTGGCTGTAGGACAAGTCATAAAGCGCCATCCAGCCCGATAGCCAAGCTCCTGATACGCGATCTCAATCCGCTCCGGTGTCACTTTGGGTGAAATCACTCCGCCGCTTCCAGCATCGCCGGAACCTGGACGAATCCCTTACGCTTCGCGATCCGCGCTTCGACCTCGGGGCGGAAGTGGCGGATCAGGCCCTGGATCGGCCATGCCGCCGCGTCGCCGAGGGCGCAGATGGTGTGGCCCTCAATCTCGGTGGTGACTTCGAGGAGGAGGTCGATCTCGTGATACTCGGCCTCGCCGGTGACGAGGCGTTCCATCACGCGCCACATCCAGCCGGTGCCCTCGCGGCACGGGGTGCACTGGCCGCAGCTTTCG
>JBBRQR010000283.1:0-3416 GCA_038226115.1 Sphingomonadales bacterium
CCGGCGTGACGACGCCGCCTTTCCAGCCCCCGAGGTGAAGCAGTGGCCGTAATCGCAAAGAACTGGACCGAACTCAAGAAGCCCAACAAGCTCGAAACTCGCCCCAGCGCCGATCATCGCCGCAAGGGCAGTTTCGTTGCCGAACCGCTGGAGCGTGGCTTCGGCCTCACGCTCGGCAATGCGCTCCGCCGCGTCATGCTATCGTCGCTCCAGGGGGCGGCGGTGACCGCGATCAAGATGGACGGCGTCCTCCACGAATTTTCGTCGCTCGCCGGCGTACGCGAGGACGTGACCGACATCGTCCTTAACATCAAGCAGGTCGCGATCCGGATGCAGGGCGATCAGCCCAAGCGTCTCGCATTGACGGCGACCGGTCCAGGCCCCGTCACGGCCGGCCAGATCACCGTATCGGGCGACATGGAGATCATGAACCCCGAGCTGATGATCTGCACCCTCGACGAGGGCGCGACGCTCAACATGGAACTGACGGTCGAGGCCGGAAAGGGCTATGTCCCGGCATCGATGAACCGTCCCGCCGACGCCCCGATCGGGCTGGTTCCGGTCGACGCGCTCTACTCGCCGGTACGGCAGGTGTCGTACAAGGTCGAAAACACCCGCGTCGGGCAGGAGCTTGATTACGACAAGCTGACGATTTCGGTCGAGACCGACGGGACGCTGTCGCCCGACGACGCCCTCGCCTATGCCGCGAAGATTTTGCAGGATCAACTCGCGCTGTTCGTCAATTTCGAGGAGCCGGCGCAAGGCTACCACGCGCCGGTCAGCAGCGGCGGCGGGGCAATGCCGCTCGGCCCGATCGAGATCGACGATACAGCGGCGCTCAACCGCTATCTTCTCAAGAAGGTCGACGAGCTCGAGCTGTCGGTCCGCTCGGCGAACTGCCTGAAGAACGATAACATCATCTACATCGGCGACCTTGTTCAGAAGTCGGAGAGCGAAATGCTTCGCACGCCGAATTTCGGGCGCAAGTCATTGAACGAGATCAAGGAAGTTCTCCAGGCGATGGGTCTTCACCTCGGCATGCAGATCCCCGGCTGGCCGCCGGAGAATATCGAAGAGATGGCGAAGAAGCTCGAGCAAGAGTATTAGCGCCGGGTGGCCAAGCGCGGCCGGCGGGGCCATCCCCGACCGACGGCGCGGCTTTACCGCGGCGCAAATATGGTAGCGGCAATTTCGCCGTCACCAGGTCCGGCGTACCTGATACGGCGCCCGAACGAACAGGAAGACGATCATGCGTCACGGTAATGCCCATCGTAAACTCGGCCGCACGACGAGCCATCGCCTCGCCATGTTCCGCAACATGGCGGCTTCGCTCATCAAGCACGAGCAAATCACGACGACCCTGCCCAAGGCGCGCGAAATTCGTCCCTATGTCGAGAAGCTGGTCACGCTGGCCAAGACCGGCGGCCTGTCGAACCGTCGCCTCGCGCACGCCCGGTTGCAGGATGACGTTCAGCTGATCAAGCTGTTCGACACGATCGCGCTGCGTTACGCCGACCGCCCCGGCGGCTATATCCGCATCGTCAAGGCGGGAATCCGCCGCTCAGACGCCACGCCGATGGCGATCGTCGAGTTCGTCGACCGCGACGTCGCCGCCAAGGGGCAGGACAGCGGCCCCGACGAAAACAACATGGTCGCCGCCGAGGATTAAGCCGCGTGGCCGCCACTGCGCCCACGCGGTTGCCGTTTCGCTCGCGCGGCAGTTATCGCAACTACCGTGCGATCGCGACGCGGTGGATGGACAATGACGTCTACGGCCACGTCAACAATACCATATATTACAGCTGGTTCGACACCGCGGTGAACGCCTATCTCGTCGAGGCGGGCGTCCTCGACGTGACGGGCGGTCGCGACATCGCGCTCGTGGTCGAAACCGGCTGCAGGTACGCCAAGCCCGTCGCCTTCCCTGATACGGTCGAGGCGGGCATCCGCGCGACAAAGATCGGCACATCAAGCGTCTGTTACGAGGTCGGGCTGTTCCTCGCAGGAACAACCGATGCGGCAGCCGAAGGGTTCTTCGTCCACGTCCTCGTCGACCGCGCCACACGCCGCCCGACGCCGTTCCCGCCTGAGTGGCGCGCTGCGCTGTCTGCTATCGCCGCCTAGAGCGAGACGATCCGGCTTTGGCCTTTAGAGTCCGCTAAACGCCGCCGGACGCTTCTGGAGGAACGCGGTGACCCCTTCGGCAAAATCGGCCGTTCGACCAGCGGCGCGCTGATGCCGCCGCTCAACCGCAAGCGCCTCGGTCAATGAGGCGTCGAGGCATTCGCGGATGCCGTGGCGGATCAGGCTATACGTCCGGGTCGGCCCGGCGGCGAGGCGTGCCGCGAGCCGGTGAGCCGTTGCCATCAGGTCGGCGTCGGGCACAACTTGCCAGATCAGTCCCCAGTCGAGCGCAGTCGCCGCCGGGATGCGCTCGCCGAGCATCATCATGCCTTGCGCCCGTGCTCGTCCGGCGAGGCGCGGCAGCAGCCACGTCGCGCCGACATCAGGAACCAGGCCAATATTGACGAACGCCTGAAGGAAATATGCCGACTCGCTTGCGACGACGATGTCGCCCGCAAGCGCGAACGAACAGCCGGCGCCGGCGGCAGGGCCGTTGATTGCGGTGATGAACGGGACCGGCAGCGCGAACAGCCGCTCGAGCAATGGGTTGAAATGGGTTTCGAGGCGGTGCCCTGTATCGATTGGTCCGCTCCCACCGGCCCCGGTCGCGCCGCCGGTGGCCAGATCGGCCCCGCTGCAAAACGCGCGCCCGGCCCCGGTCATCAACAGGCAGCGCGCAGTGCCCTCGTCGCGAATGCGGTCGACGGCGTGAATCATTTCCTCGATCAATGGCGTCGTCAGCGCGTTGAGTGCCGCCGGACGGTTGAGCGTCAGGGTGGCGACGCCCTCGGCCTCGTCGAACAGGATGTGGTCATAGGCCATGCGCGCGTCTCCCCAGGCGGTTGACGTATCCGTAAACCTGAATCGGGCCGCAGGGAACCGTTGTTGGCCCGGTTCAACGAGTGAGTTTACGAACCCTTGAGCGGGTTCTTAGCCGCATGCCCGAACGAGCATGAACGCGGGCGTGTCGGCGCCGAATCCAATCTCGCGCGGGCCGTCGTCGCGGTCGTTCCGGTCGTCGCGGCGATCGTTGCGCCCGTCGCTGCGCCCGTCGTGACGTGCATCGCGGCGTGGCTCCGCTCGACCCCCGCGCCCCGCATCGCTGTGATCGCGGGGCACATCTCGGCGCGGCTCGACGGCACGTGGGGTGTCAACCATGCGCATTTCGGTGGGACGTTCGAATGACGACTGTGGGCCGGCGGCGGCACCGGCGGGTTTGCGACCACGTCCGCCGCGGCGACGGCGCCGGGGGGCGTCGCCGTCGTGTGCAATGGCTGCATTGGCGGCGTCGA
>JBBRQR010000284.1:0-3408 GCA_038226115.1 Sphingomonadales bacterium
GGATATTGGGCGTGGCTCATTGATCGTCGGTAGCGGTTCGGGTGCCAAAGGTCACGCGCACACGACACCTCCCCGAGAATATTTGAGCGCCGCCGGGTCGTCTATTCTCGCTGCCTTAGCGTAATAGTAATCGCCAGATGTTATTGCGCTGGTTGTTGGGGTTAGGAAGTCATGGCCAAGACCGCGGCAGATGTGATTGCCCAGTTTGCGCCGCAGGCTGCCCCGGCATATCGCGCGGCCTTCGCCCAAGGGGGTGTGCTTCTCGCAACAGTCGGCATCGCGACGCCGATCCGCCTCGCCCATTTCATGGCGCAGGTATTCGAGGAAACCGGAGCGTTGACCCGACTCGTTGAAGGCGGCGGCTATACGGCCGTGGGCCTCGCCAAGATGTGGGATGGCGGCAACTGGCACCGTTATTTCGCCAGCCGCGATGCGTGCCTCGCGATGGCGAGCCAATGCGCTATCGATCATGGTTTGGCGCTATTCAACCTCGTTTACGGCAACCGGATGGGCAATGGCCCCCCGGCAAGCGGCGATGGCTGGAAATATCGCGGGCGCGGCGTCCTGCAGACGACGGGGCGCGAATCGTACAGTCGGTTCGGAAAAGCGTGTCGCGTCGATTTTGTCGGGCAGCCCGACCTCGTCATCGCCCCCGAGCACATGCTCAAGCCGGCCTTGTCAGAGTGGGCTGCAGGTCATCTCAACAGCGCCGCAGACAACAACGATATCAAAGTCATAACCCATACGATCAACGGCGGGTTCGTCGGTCTCGATGGGCGCAAGGCGTGGTTCGCCAAGTTTTTCCCGTTCCTCACCGGAGCAAACGCCGTCGAACAATCCCGCGAATGGCACGTTCAGGAAAAACTCGCGGCCGCAGGGTACGCGATTCATCCCGACGGGGTGATCGGCACCGAAACGCGTAAGGCGATCCTCGACTATCGCGTCCGGCACGGCCTGCCGACGTCGCCGGGAATTACCAGCGACCTGCTGTTGTCGCTCGGCGTTGCCTGACCGCCCTTAAGTCCGCCAATGGTTGGCGGGCGGCCGCAGCGGCGCTAGACCGCGCTCGATGACCGCACCCATCCTGTTGTTCGATTCGGGCGTTGGCGGGTTGTCGGTGCTGGCGCCGATACGCGCGCGGTTGCCGGGGCGCGCGATCGTCTACGCTGCCGATAACGCGGGCTTTCCCTATGGTACGAAGACCGAGGCGGAGATTGCCGGGCGCGTGCCAGCACTGCTTGGGCGGCTGGTCGAACGCTATCGCCCCGCGCTTGTCGTCATCGCGTGCAACACCGCGTCGACGATCGCACTCGCCGCCGTCCGCACCGCGCTCGACGTTCCCGTCGTCGGCACGGTCCCAGCGATCAAGCCCGCCGCCGCGATCTCGCGCACTCGTGTCATCGGCGTTCTCGGCACGGCGGCGACCGTTCGCCAACCGTATGTCGACCGGCTCGCCGCAGAATTTGCCGCCGATTGCACCGTCATCCGCCACGGGTCGGCGCGCCTTGTCGAACTAGCCGAAGCGAAGCTGCGGGGGCATGCGATCGACCCCGCCGATGTCGCGCGCGAGTTGGCCGACTTGCTCGATCAGCCAGGCGGCGACCGCATCGACGCCGTCGTCCTCGCCTGCACGCATTTTCCGCTCCTTGCTCCCGAACTAGCCGCCGCCGCGTCGCGCCCGCTCGCCTTTGTCGACGGCGGCGAGGGAATCGCCCGCCGTGTTGCGTATCTGTTGTCGGACGCGGCGACCGCTCCTGCCCCCCCCGCAGTCGCCGTCGCCGTGTTCACCCGCCACGACGGCGAAGTTGACGCGCTCCGCCCTGCCCTCCACAGCTTCGGTCTCGACGCCATCGATTACCTGTGAGGATGCCTGTGCCGCTGACCGACGCCGAACTCGTCGAGCGCATGAACCGCCGCAGTGCGCCGACCTCGGCGTTGCTCGGGATGACGGTTGTCGCGATCGATCAGGCGGCGGGGTCCGTCCGGCTGCGGTTCGAACCGAAGCCCGAGTTCTGCAACCCGATGGGCAATGTCCAGGGCGGCTTCGTCGTGGCGATGCTCGACGATGCGGCGGCGCTCGCGGCGATCGTCAAGGCGGGGATCCCGCTCGCAATCCCGACGATTGAATTGAAGGCAAGCTTCTTCGGCCCCGCCAAGCTCGGCCCGCTGTTCGCCGAAGGGCGCTGCGTCAAGCTCGGCAAGCGGATCGCCTTCATGGAGGCGGATTTGCGTGACGAAGCCGGGACGTTGCTCGCGCGGATGACGACCAGCGCGCTGCCGATCCCGCGTGAAGGCCCCGGCAATTTCGTGGAGCGAACATGACCGACACAATCGACGCCAGCGTTTCATCCGATGTCATTATCGAGCGGCGAGGCCGCGCGTTGTGGCTGACGCTCAATCGCCCGGCGGCGCTCAACGCGCTCACCCATCCAATATGCAACACGGTCCAGCGGGCGCTTTACGACAGCATGGGCGATGCCAATGTCGCGCTGGCGGTGATCGAGGGTGCGGGGGATCGCGCCTTTTGCGCGGGGGGCGATGTCGTCGCGATGCACGCCGCCCGCGACGACGCAGCGACATGGCAGGGCTTCTTCCGCGACGAATACCGGATGAACCAGACGATTGCGCGCTATCCCGACCCGTATGTGGCGATCCTCGACGGCATCGTTATGGGCGGCGGCGTCGGTCTGTCGATCCACGGGCGCTACCGCGTCGCAACCGAACGGACACTGTTCGCGATGCCCGAGACCGCGATCGGCATGATTCCCGACGTCGGCGCGACGCACGCCTTGCCCCGGCTACCCGGCGAAATCGGCATGTATCTCGCGCTGACCGGCGCGCGGTTGCGGGGGGCCGATTGCCTTTATGCCGGCATCGCTACGCATTATGTCCCCGACGAACGCCTGCCCGTCCTCCGCGACCTGCTCGCCAACGGGAGCGAGGAACCCGACGCCATCCTCGCTACCCTGCACGCCGATGTCGAAGCTCCGCTGGCGACCGTGCGCGACGCGATCGACTTCCACTTCGCCCATGACAGCGTCGAGGGGATTATCGCCAGCCTCGCGACGGGGGATGAGTGGGCACAGGCGCAGGCGGCGGCTTTGGCGCATGCTTCGCCGACCTCACTCAGGCTGACTTTTCGCGCGATGCGCCACGGCGCGGGTGAGGATATCGAAGGCGCGCTCCGCACGGAATATCGCATCGTCAGTCACCTTCGCGCGGGTCACGACTTTTTCGAGGGCGTCCGCGCGGTGCTGATCGACAAAGACAAGTCGCCGAAGTGGACGCCAGCGACACTATCGGAGGTGACCGACGCCGATCTCGACGGATATTTTGTCGAGCCTGCGGGCGGCGACCTTAACTTCGACTAGGTATGGAGCCAGTGTGTTAGACATTCTCGTCTTCTAC
>JBBRQR010000285.1:0-3402 GCA_038226115.1 Sphingomonadales bacterium
ACCGGCGATGGATCATAGCATGATGGACCATGGCGGCATGCATATGGCGCCAACCCCCAAAGCGATGGTCCGCACGAATATCGGTCCAGCAGAATTCGCGCTCAAGGCCTTCTCCGACGCCCTCGAGGTCGGCAACCGCAACCTCGCGATCGCCCGCCTGGCACCCGATCTTACAGTCGTCGAGGATGGCATCGAGGAAAGTCGGGCCGATTATATCGGCGGGCATCTTGCCGCCGATATTGAGTACCAGAAGTCAGTCAAGACTGTCCTTGTCGAGCGCAATGTCTTCAACGACGGCCCATCGCAGGCACGGATCGTGTCAAAGGTTCGTATGGTCGGCAATCGCAGCGACAAGATGGTCGATACGACAGTTCTCGAAACCGCTATCCTCAAACGGGTATCAGGCGAGTGGCGCATCAGCCGGCTAGAATGGGCATCGGCAAAATGACGCTCGGTGAGGTGACCCACTTTCGGCGCGCGTCAAAGCCCAGCGCATATGGAGCGGCTTTTACGAGCGGTGGTCGCCAGCACAGCGTTTACGTTGTCGTTTCGGATCGCCACAAAATCATGTGACATCATTTTTGCCAAGAGGCATAGATAACCTGTGTTCCGTCGGATTGCCGCCTTTCTTGTCGCTGCCGTGCTGGCCTGTGGGCCGGTTGCTGCCGCTTCGATGCCGTGCCCGTCCGCCGTATCTGTTGTCAGCGTTGGCGAAGACTGCATGGCCGCAATGGCCAGGAAGCGAGAGAAGCCCGACAAACAGTGCATCGAGCACTGTGCGGCGCTAACGGCGGCCGCCTGCGTGTTACCCGTTGTTTCGACACCATCGGCGACGCGCCTGAGTAAGGCGTTCCCGAACCGGGTAGCCGATGCCCAGCTCCGCGCTGTTTCGGTTGAACTGAATACCCCGCCTCCACGAACGATCGCCTGAAGCGCGGCGGCTTGGCCGCCCGGCTGCCGGAGTCCGTCTCCTGCTCCGGGCACGACCAGACCGCCAGTACGCAACGACCGCCCTTTCGAGCGGTCTGGCGCAGCGGCGCTCCGGCGCCCGTTCGGGACATGATCAATGCATATGTTGCTTGGTGCAGCGGCGATCGCTGTGCTGGCAGGGGCAGCCCAGGCGGCGCCTCTGACCTATGATGAGGCGCTGACCCGCGCTGGAAGCGACGCGCCATCTGTTGTCGGGCGAGGCTTGGAAACACAGGCGGCGCGAACATCGGCACGCGCTGCGGCCGCATTGCCCGATCCCCGTCTCGAGTTCGGTTTCGAGGGGTTTCCGGTAAGTGGCCCGAACGCCTTTGACCCTAGTCGCGACGACTTTTCGGCGGTGCGCATCGGCGTTGCACAGGACATTCCCAATGTCGCCAAAAGGCGCGCTCGGGCAGAGCTCGCGGATGCCGAGACCGGCAGCGCCGCAGCAACACTGCGCAGCGAGACCCGGCGGGTTCAGCTTTCAGCAGCGCTCGCCTGGATCGACCTGCACTATGCACAGCTTCGCCTCGCGGCGCTCGACAATGTCGCCGCTGCGGTCGGGCCGCTGGTCGCCAGTGCGCCAGCCCGGGTCACAGCCGGGGGTCTGCGTCCTGCGCAAGCGCTCGGGCCGTCGCGCCTCGCTGCCGAACTCGACGACCGCCGCAGCACCGAGCGTGCTGCCGCTGCCCGTGCCGCCGCCGAACTGTCGCGGTGGACTGGCGATCCTTCGCCCAAGGCGATCGGGCCGCTGCCGCCGATGACGGTCGATGCGGCCAGCCTTCGTGCCGAACTGGATGCGCTGCCCGACATAGCCGTAGCGCAGGCTTTGTCCGCTCGCGCCGCAGCCGAGGTCAGATTGGCGGAGGCAGAACGCCGACCCGACTGGGGCGTACAGGCCAGCTACGCGCGCCGTGACCCGCGCTTCGGAGACATGGTCGGTGCCGGCATCACCGTCAGCTTGCCGTTCTGGAAGCGTAGCCGACAGGAACCGCTCGCCGCAGCCAAGGTGCTTGCTGAGCAGGCGGCCGGGCTCGAGGTCGAAGCAACGCGCCGCGCCGCGGCAGCAGCGCTGTCCGGGGACCTCGCCGACCATGCCATGCACCATGAATTGCTGCGGACAGCGACCGAACGCCTGGTGCCCCTGGCGGAACGTGAGGCGGCGCTTGAACGCGCCAGCTATTCAGCCGGCCGGGCCACGCTCGGCGATGCCCTGGCAGCACAACTTGCCCTGGCCGAGGCACATCTTGAACAGCTCAACCGCGAAGCAGCAGTGACGCGCGACGCGGTAAGACTGAACCTGACCTATGGGAGCGACCGATGAGCAGCATGACCAAACGGCGGGTAGCCGTGGCGGCGGCCATGTTGCTGGCAGGGGCAGGGGGGTTTGCAGTGGCGCGTTTGACCACGCCGGCAGCACCAGCGCCAACTGCCGCGAAGAACGTGCTCTACTGGTACGATCCGATGGTGCCCGGTCAGCGCTTCGACAAGCCCGGAAAATCGCCTTTCATGGATATGCAGTTGGTGCCGCGCTATGCTGAATCTGGCGATGCCGGCGCAGCTAGTGGCGCGGTTTCTGCCCCCGGCGTGCGGATCGATCCGACAGCGGCGCAGAACCTCGGGGTACGCCTCGCGACCGTGCGGCGAGCGCCGTTCGAGACGGCGCTGACGGTCACCGGCACGCTCGACTATAACCAGCGCGATATAGCAATCGCACAGGCGCGAGCGGCGGGTTTCGTGGATCGCACCTATGGCCGCGCGCCCGGGGACATCATCGCCGCCGGTGCGCCGCTTGCCGATGTGCTGGTGCCCGAATGGGCGGGGGCACAGGCCGAGTACCTGGCCGTGCGACGAAGCGGTGACGCTGCGCTTACCAACGCCGCGGCAGCAAGGCTGCGGTTGCTGGGGATGAGCGCTGCAGAGGTCGCGGCACTGGAACGCGGTGGCACGGCGCGACCGGTCGTGACGATCAGGTCGCCTCGCGGCGGCGTCATCACGGCGCTCGAGGTGCGACCGGGGATGACCCTCGCAGCCGGGCAAACGCTGGCCCAGATCGGCGGCGTGGGCACCGTCTGGCTCAATGCTGGGGTGCCGGAGGCGGTGGCAGCAACGGTGCGGACCGGGCAGCGGGTGACGGCGACCTTCGCCGGCCTGCCGGGGGAACGCTTCGGTGGCCGGGTCGCGGCGGTACTGCCAGCAACCCAGACTGACAGTCGAACACTGACCGCGCGCGTCGAGCTCGACAACCGGCGCGGCGTGCTGCGGCCCGGTATGTTCGCCAGCGTCGCTTTCACCGGAAATGGTGGCGAAGCGCTTGTCGTCCCTTCGGAAGCGGTCATCCGCACCGGTGCGCGCGTGCTGGCGATGCGCGCAGAAGCGAACGGGCGGTATCAGCCTGTCGAAATCCGTATCGGCCGCGAGGCCGGCGGCATG
>JBBRQR010000286.1:0-3399 GCA_038226115.1 Sphingomonadales bacterium
ATGCGCGGGAAGTTGTGGCGCGCGTCGAACGGGTGCCACTCGCCGCCGAGATAGACGTCGAACCACGCGCTGAAATCCATCGGCCCAGGGATCGGCTCGATGCGGATATCGCCGAGGTAGCCGGTGCAGTAACGCGCGGGGATGTTCATGCACCGGCACAGCGTAACGGCGAGATGGGCGAAGTCGCGACAGACGCCGACCTGCTCGTGATATCCGTCCCACGCGGTCCGGGTGGCGCGGGCGTCGGGGTAGCCGAATTTGATCCTGCGATGCACCCAGTCGACGATCGCTTCGACCCGGCCCCAACCGGGAGCTATATGGCCGAACAGGCTCCACGCGATGTCGGACAGGCGGTCGGTGTCGCAGTAGCGGCTCCCGAGCAGGAACACGAGAATGTCGTCGGGCAGCTCTTCGACTGGGTGTTGCACCGCGTCGGGGGACTGGTGGTCGGCAAGACCCGAGTCATCGACGACGAAATCGCATGACAGGGTAATTCCCCCTGCCGGGATCATGAGCCGGGTGCAGGTGTTGCCGAACGCGTCGAGATAATCGACTATCGGCACGCCGGGCGTCGTCACGATCCTGTGCGGCGTCTGTAGATCGCCAAGCCGCGACGGATGGAGGCTGAGCATCGCCATCAACGGCGTCGGCGTCGTTGCGGCGAAGCTGATCGTGTAGCCGCAGCGGATCAACATAAGACTTCCTCGGGTTCGACGGTGATGGTCACCGACACGTCCATCCCAACGTCGCTGCCGGGCATTCCGGTCCATGTTCCCGATAACGGGACCGCCTGATACGGGTCGCGGGCGACGGCGACGCGGATCAGGCCGCGGTTGCCGACGACGCCGTTGGTCGGATCGTACTCGACCCAGCCCGACCCCGGTAGGAAGACGTGGACCCACGCATGGGTATTGCCGCCACCGATGTGCGTCGTCGCGGCGTCGGGGTTGTAGACATAGCCCGACACGAACCGCGCCGCGAGACCGAGCGCGCGGACCGCCTCGATCATCAGCACGGCAAAGTCGCGGCAGGTGCCGGCACCGCGCGCGAGCGTTTCGATCGGCGACTGGGTTCCCGGTGCGGTCCGCCCGACATAGTCGAAATCGCGGTGGATCGTGCAGGTGATTGCTGCGAGCAGCACCGTGGTTTCAATGCGCCCCTCGTCGCCAATAAACGCGCGCGCCCAGCGGTCGATGACGCGGTCGGGATCATGGTGCTGACGCTCGATCGAGCGCATCAGGTCGGGCATGTCCTCGCTAGAATAGGTGAATGGGTAACGCTGGGCATAGCTTTCGAGGGCGAACCCGGCAGCGGCCGACGGACGGTGGTCGAGCGTTGCGTGCGCGGCGATGTAAAGGTGCGTCGCGGTGCCTTCGAAGCACGCGACAGCGACGGCGTTGCCGAAGACGTCATGGAGCCAGCGGACCTCGGCTGGCGGCGGGTCGATGTCGATACGTGCGTCGAGGAGTTGCTGATCATAGCTTTCGCGTGGACGCACCATCAACCGATGCTCGCCGAACGCGACCGGCTGGCGATAGGCGTAGGTCGTGATATGCGCGATGGACAGAACCGGCATGGGGTTTTCCGCAAGTGCTCAGTAAAGACGAACCCGAACCTGCTGCGATCGTCAACCCGCATGGTACATCTCCATTCCTGCTGATCGGCGATCACGGCGGCAAGCGGGTGCCGCGTGCGCTGGCGAACCTCGGGCTGACCGACGCCGAACTCAGTCGCCACATCGGCTGGGACATCGGCGTCACGAAGCTGGGGGAGAGGCTGAGCGCCGCGCTCGACGCCACATTTATCCACCAGCTCTATTCGCGGTTGGTGATCGACTGCAACCGCGACCCCGCCGCGGTCGACGCGATGCCGCTGGTCAGCGACGGCGCGCCGATCCCCGCCAACGCTGCGCTCGACCATGCGGCAAGGACGGCGCGCGTCGCGGCAATCCATGCGCCCTATCAGGCTGCGATTGGCGAAACAGTCGCGCGGCGCTCGGCGGCAGGGCAAACGACGGCGTTGATCGCGCTCCACAGCTTCACCCCGATTATGCAGGGCTTCGCTCGCCCGTGGCAGTGCGGCATCCTCCACAACGGCGCCAACGACACGCTGGCGCGGGCGATGCTCGACGTGCTGCGCGCCGAGGGCGATCTGGTGGTCGGCGACAACGAGCCGTATGCGATGGACCGGATCGATTATACCGTCCCGCGTCACGCCTTTGCCGCCCGACTCGCGTATGCCGAGATCGAGGTGCGGCAGGATCTGCTCGCCGATGCCGCCGGGATCGTTGCATGGGCGGCGCGGCTGGCGCGATTGCTCCCGGCAGCGCTTGACTTGACTGCGGGCACACCCACATAAGCCACACCAATTCGCTCCGCTTTAGGAACCCGACGTGCTCCGCCTGACCAACCTTGCCGATTATTCGGTCGTTGTGATGACAGCGGCAGCGCGGTGCGTGGATGGGCATTTGTCAGCGGCTGTGGTCGCAACGCGGACGGGCATCCCGGCGCCGACAGTGGCCAAGGTGATGGGGTTGCTGACGCGCGGCGGGCTGCTCGCCAGTTCGCGCGGCGTCGCTGGGGGGTTCCGCCTCGCCCGCGCCCCGCAGGCGATCAGCGTCGCCGACATTATCGAAGCCGTCGAGGGTCCGATCGCGCTGACCAACTGCCAGCATGGCGAAACGAGTTCGTGCGCGCTCGAGGGCAGCTGCGCGGTTCGCCCGCATTGGCGACCGATCAATGTCGCGGTACGCGCCGCTTTCGCTGCCGTCACGCTGGCCGACCTCGCCGGTCCGGTCGTCGCGCGGTCAGCTGTGCATTCGCTTGAGGTAACCGCGTGACCGATCAGCTTGAAGCCGTCGCCTTTCGCAACGAGGAGGCGCACGCCGCCGTCGACGACCTCGCGACGTATAAATGGGGTTTCGTTTCCGACATCGAATCGGAGATGGCGCCGAAGGGGCTGAACGAGGACACCGTTCGGTATATTTCGGCGAAGAAGGGCGAGCCCGCGTGGCTGCTCGACTGGCGGTTGAAGGCGTTTCGTCATTGGCTGACGATGACCCCGCCCGACTGGGCCAAGCTCAACATTGCGTCCATCGACTATCAGGACGCCTATTATTACGCCGCGCCGAAGGCGAAGCCGACGATCGGCAGCTTGGATGAGCTCGACCCCGAGATCCGCCGGACGTACGAAAAGCTCGGCATCCCGATTGCCGAGCAGGAAATGCTCGCCGGGGTCGAAGGGTCGCGCCGCATCGCAGTCGATGCCGTGTTCGACAGCGTCAGCGTCGCGACGACATTCCGCGCCGAACTCGAGCGCGCCGGGGTTATCTTCCGCTCCATCAGCGAGGCGGTGAAGGAATTTCCCGACCTCGTCCGCAAGCATCTCGGCAGCGTCATC
>JBBRQR010000287.1:0-3385 GCA_038226115.1 Sphingomonadales bacterium
CGGCGCTCCACCCGCGCTATGAGACGGCGCATGCGGCGACGTGTGTTCCCGAACTGACCGATCTGCTCGGCAGCCTCGCGAGCGCGGCGATGGCGGCGGGGATCGGGCTGACGGTCGATGCCGAGGAGAGCGAGCGGCTCGACATGAGCCTCGACATCATCGCCGCCATCGCCGGACATCGCCAACTGTCGGGCTGGAACGGCTTCGGCATGGCGGTGCAGGCGTACAGCAAGCGCGCAAGCGCGGTCATCGACTGGGCGCAGGCGCTCGGGGCCGACACCGGGCGACGCCTGCGCGTCCGGCTGGTCAAGGGGGCGTATTGGGACAGCGAGATCAAGCGGACGCAGGTCGACGGGCTGAGCGATTACCCGCTGTTCACCCGCAAGGCGGCGACCGACGTGTCCTACCTCGCCTGCGCCGCAAAGATGCTCGCCAGCCCGAACATCTTCCCGGCGTTGGCGACGCATAATGCGCTGACCGTCGCGACGATCCTCGACTGGGCCGGGTCCGACCGCGACGGCTTCGAGTTCCAGCGCCTCCACGGCATGGGCGACGGGCTGTACGAGCGGCTGGTGCGCGAGGAAGGCTATGCGTGCCGGTCGTATGCCCCGGTCGGCGGGCACCGCGATCTGCTCGCGTACCTCGTCCGCCGCCTGCTCGAAAATGGCGCGAATTCGAGCTTCGTCCACCAGCTTGCCGACACGAATGTCGACGACGCGACGCTGCTCGCCGACCCGGCGGTCAAGATCGCTGGAGTCGGCGGCAGCCGTCACCCGAGCATCCCCCTGCCGCGCGACTTGTTTCCGGGGCGGGTCAATTCGGCAGGGCTCGATCTCGCCGACGCGGCCATCCTTGCTGACGTTGGCAAAGGTATCTTGTTGTTCGACGAAGCCGACCCGTTGTTCGGCAAGCGCATCGAGGTCGCCGACGCGCACGACCGTTTCGCTGCGACCGAGGTTGCGGCCGCCGTCACCGCCGCCCACGCCGCCTCCTCCGCATGGGATGCGACGCCGGTGGCGACCCGCGCCGCGATCCTCGACCGCCTCGGCGATTTGCTCGAACGCGATCGGACGAAGCTGATGGCGCTGTGTGTCGACGAGGCGCGTAAGACGATCCCCGATGCGCTCGGCGAGGTCCGTGAGGCGGTCGATTTTTGCCGCTATTATGCGGCGCAGGCACGCGCGCACTTTGTCACCACCCTCCTCCCCGGCCCGACCGGCGAGCGCAACGAGCTCCGCCTCGCCGGACGCGGCGTATTTGCGTGCGTCGCGCCGTGGAACTTCCCGCTGGCGATCTTCCTCGGTCAGGTCACCGCTGCGCTCGCCGCCGGGAACAGCGTCGTCGCCAAGCCCGCGCCGCAAACGCCGCGAATCGCCGCCGCCGCTGTTGCGCTGGCGCATGAGGCGGGGGTGCCGCCCGATGTCCTGCACCTCGTCACCGGCGGGGCCGACGTTGGTGCGGCGCTTGTCGGCGATCCGCGCGTCATGGGGGTCGCCTTCACCGGCTCGACCGCCACCGCGCGGGCGATCGCCCGGACCTTGCTCGTCGATGACTCCCGCCCGCTCGTCCCGCTGATTGCCGAGACCGGCGGGCTGAACACGATGATTGTCGATTCGACCGCCCTTCCCGAGCAGGTCGTCGTCGATGTCGTTACCAGCGCGTTTCGCTCGGCGGGGCAGCGGTGTTCGGCGTTGCGGCTGTTACTGTTGCAGGAGGACATCGCCGACGCGACGTTGGCGATGCTCAAGGGGGCGATGGACACGTTGGTCGTCGGCGATCCCGCCGATCCACGCACCGACGTCGGCCCGGTGATCGACGCTGCCGCGTTTGATCGGCTCGACACGTATCGCCAGTCGGTGCGCGACCGCTGGGTTCACACCGTCGCCGCGCCCCGAAGCGGAAACTTCATCGCGCCGACGGTCATCCGCCTCGACCGCATCGGCGAACTGTCGCGCGAATGGTTCGGGCCGATCCTTCACGTCGTGACGTGGCGCGCGGGCGAGCTCGCGGGAACGGTCGCGGCGGTCAACGCGACCGGCTACGGGCTGACGATGGGGTTGCATAGTCGTATCGCGGCGGCGGCAAGCGCGGTTGCGGCGGACGCCCGCGTCGGTAATCTGTACGTCAACCGCGCGATGATCGGCGCGGTCGTCGGCAGCCAGCCGTTCGGCGGCGAGGGACTTTCGGGAACCGGGCCCAAGGCGGGCGGCCCGCATTACCTGCCGCGCTTTGCCGTCGAGCGGGTCGTCTCGACCGACACGACGAGCGCCGGCGGCAACGCGAGCCTGCTCAGTCTTGACGACGGCACATAGGGCGCATCGCCTTGCGAGCAGGGCTGTTTGCGTATACACACTCCGTATGAACGCTATCAGTCTGCACACCGTGTTCACCGCCGACCAGCGGATTGCGCCGCCGCGCAGGAATTGGGGTCGCGCCCTGCGTTCACTTCGGCAGTTGCTCGCCAATAAGGACGACACCGTTCAGGTGTTCGAGATCATGCGCGCGCTCAATGGACCGGCGACCCGTAACGGCTATCTGCGCCTGCTCGGCACGACCGCTGGCGGGCGGCTGGCGTATCAACGCCGCGAGCTCGCCGAAGTCCTCATGGACCGGGCGGCGCTCGCCAAGCTGCCAGCGGACAGCGTCGCGGCGCATTACCTTGCCTTTACGGAGCGCGGCCAGATCAGTGCCGACGGCCTTGCCAACGTCAGCCGCGAGGTCAATCGCGACGGCATCGACCTTATCCATCCAGTCGCTTGGTACGGGCGCCGGATCCGCGACGTCCACGACCTGTGGCACATCCTGACTGGCTACGACCTGTCGGGGCTTGGCGAGGCGGCGCTTGTCGCCTTCTCCTTTGCCCAGACCCGCGCGTTCGGCTGGGCGGCGATCGCGATTGGGGCCGGGTTGAAAGGCGCGCGCCAGCCGGGCCAGCCGTTTGCCCGCGCGATTTACGAGGGTTATCGGCGCGGCAAGGCGGCGGCATGGCTGCCGGGGGTGGATTATGAGGCGCTGCTGGTCGAACCGCTCGGCGCGGCGCGCGCCCGTCTCGGCCTGACGCCACCAACCATCTTCGATGCGATCCCGGTCGACGCGCGTAGCCGGGCGCTGCCGCTAGGTTAGCCTAACCGGTGGCCCCCTGCGGTGGGCTGGCTGCCGTGATCGGCGGGTCGATCACGCGCCCGTCCGCACCCGCGATCATCGCCACCTGAGTCGGGTAGGCGAAGTCGATCCCCAATTCGGTGAAGCGTCGGAGGATGGCGAGGCCGATCGCGTGGCGGGCATCCATCATCGCCATGAACGACTGGCCGTTGCTGAAAAATACGATCTCGAAATCGAGGCTCGACGCGGCGAAGCGTACGAAGTGCGCCCGGTCGAAGCGCGC